>QMVA01000103.1 GCA_003660865.1 Candidatus Nanohalarchaeota archaeon
GCAACTTTTTGCATGTTCACGTAGTAGCTGTTCATCTTCCTCAAACATAACACAACTTATGGTTAGAACTCATATTTCTGTTTTTCGGTCTGAGTAGGTAAAACTTTGTTGGAGTGCTATAATATATGCTTGGTTCGGGCTTTGCTCCTAGTATGTTATTTACTCCTAAATCAGCGAATTTTGGTAGTAGGAAACTTATATATACTCCCTAAGCACAATAATTAGCAGTCAGGAATAGTAAATTAGCAATCATCATCAGATTCTTGCAACACATAACAGAAAAGGGGTTTTAACAATGGAAAAAGACAAAAAATTCATACTCTGGTTCGACCAGCTAGGCATAGAAGACGTAGGTCTCGTAGGCGGCAAAAACGCATCACTCGGTGAGATGTACAAAAACCTCACACCTAAAGGCATAAAAATCCCAAACGGCTTCGCCATCACAGCCCACGCCTACCGCTACCTCATTGAAAAAACAGGAATCGAACAGCAAATACGTGACACACTGAAAGACCTCGACACAAAAGACATGAACAACCTCATGACACGCGGTCAGAAAGTGCGCAGTATCATCCTGAACTCAGAATTCCCACAGGAACTCAAAGACAGCATAAAAGAAGCTTATGGCCACATATCCAAACAATACGGTCAGGACACAGACGTAGCCGTAAGATCCTCTGCAACAGCAGAAGACCTGCCCGACGCTTCATTTGCAGGCCAGCAGGAGACATACCTCAACATCGTAGGCCCTGAAATGCTCATAGAAGCATGCAAAAAATGCTTCGCATCCCTCTTCACAAACCGCGCAATATCCTACCGCACCGACAAAAACTTCGACCACTTCACAATAGCGCTCTCAATCGGCGTCCAGAAAATGGTGCGATCAGACCTCGCAACCTCCGGCGTAATGTTCTCCATAGATACCGAATCCGGGTTTCAGGACGCAGTCTTCATAACCGGCGCATACGGCCTCGGCGAAAACGTTGTACAAGGCGCAGTAAACCCAGATGAATACTACGTATTCAAGCCAACGTTGAAACAGGGCAAAAAAGCAATAATCTCAAAAACCATCGGCTCAAAAGAAATCAAGATGATCTACACCAAAGACGGCAGCAAACCAACAAAAAACATAAAAGTACCTGATCACGACCAGAAAAGATTCTGCCTGAACGACGATGAGATAATCACGCTTGCAAAATACGCAATCGCCATCGAAGACCACTACTCAAAAAAAGCAGGTCACTTTAAGCCCATGGACATGGAATGGGCAAAAGACGGGAGCACCGGCGAACTATTCATTGTACAGGCAAGACCTGAAACAGTCCACTCCCAGGAAGACAAAAACATAATCAAAAAATACATCTTAAAAGAGCAGGGCAAAGTAATCATAAAAGGAGAGAGCGTAGGCGAGCTAATCGGCGCAGGTCAGTCAAACATAATACTGGACGTCCACGACATAACACAATTCAAAAAAGGTCAGGTACTCGTAACAGATATGACTGACCCTGACTGGGAGCCAATAATGAAAATCGCCTCAGCGATAGTAACAAATCGCGGCGGAAGAACATGCCATGCCGCAATAATCTCAAGAGAACTTGGGATACCCTGCGTAGTCGGCACAATAGACAGCACAAAAGCAATCAAGAACAAACAGGACATAACCGTCTCCTGCGCATCCGGCGAAATCGGCTACGTTTACAATGGCAAACTGAAATACGTCATAGACGAAGTCAACCTCGCAACAATCCCCACCACAAAAACAAAAATCATGATGAACCTCGCAACTCCATCGCAGGCATTTGAGATGTCATTCATCCCAAACGAAGGCGTCGGCCTTGCAAGAGAAGAATTCATAATCAACACATACATAAGAATACACCCACTCGCACTAATGTACTACAAGGACCTAAAAAAAGACCAAAAAAACATATCCCTCGTAAAACAGATAGATGGTATAACACAGGGCTACCCGGACAAAAAAGAATACTTCATAGAAAAACTGGCACATGGTATCGCAACAATCGCCGCCGCTTTCTACCCTAAAGACGTAATAGTCCGTCTCTCAGACTTCAAATCAAACGAATATGCGAATCTCATCGGCGGCACACTATACGAGCCAACAGAAGACAACCCCATGATCGGCTGGAGAGGCGCATCAAGATACTACTCAGACAAATACTGCGACGCATTCGGCCTCGAATGCAAGGCCCTAAAGCGCGTAAGAGATGACATGGGTCTGACCAACGTAAAGATAATGATTCCCTTCTGCCGCACAGTAGAAGAAGGAAAAAAGGTACTCGCAGAAATGGAAAAACACGGCCTGAAACGCGGCAAAAATAATCTCGAAATATATGTTATGTGCGAAATCCCCTCAAACGTAATACTCGTAGACGAATTCTCCGAAATTTTCGACGGATTCTCAATCGGCTCAAACGACCTCACACAATTGACGCTCGGTGTGGACCGTGACTCAGAACTGGTATCACACGTCTACGATGAACGCAACGCAGCAGTCAAAAAACTAATCATCCAGGTAATAGCAGGCGCAAAAAGAAACAAAAGAAAAATCGGTATCTGCGGACAAGCCCCCTCAGACTTCCCTGACTTCGCAGAATTCCTGGTAGAGCACCACATCGACTCAATCTCACTCAACCCGGACACAGTAATCAAGACAAGACTAAAAATAGCAAAGAAAGAAAAATCACTAAAGAAATCATAGAATGTTGGCGAAAATTAGAGAATCCTAAGCTATTTGATTGTCGGTTCATACTTTATATACAATCAAAAATGAACTCAGATTTTAATCTTTCTCAAAACCTTAACAAAATCCGACTCAGTAACAATGCCAATCATCTTCTCATCTTTAGCAATCACTATCCTTCTGATATGCTTCTCTTGCATCATATTGACGGCATCATGCACACTCATATCTTCATCCACAGTTACCACAGGCGCACTCATAATCTCACTAACATCAATCTGATGGAACATCTTCTGGTTTGCAACAATTTTGCGCAGCACATCCCTCTCAGTAATAATCCCTTCAATAATATCTCCGCATGTAATCACAAGGCAACTAATACCCTTCTTCTTCATCAGATCAGCAGCTTCAGTAATCATGCATCCTTTGGTTATGGTCACCACACTTTTCGACATAATATCTTTCATATTCATTGCACATTACCCAATAAAATATATTCCCGTTCATCATTATTATATTTTATGTTTATTAGGGTATGGATATTTTTTCCGTGATATTAAATCATCCTGTACCTATTATTTCCAGTGTATATAACGTCTCAAGGTTGCGTTTTAGTACTCAAAGTGGGGTTTTGAATCACCAAAAAAAGTACTTTTCACGGAAAAATTCCTCAGACCCGTTTATTATGTCGGGTAGTTACATCATAAACATATTCAACAACTCTTTTAGCAATATTGAAATTTGTTGCAGCCGTCAGCCCGACCAGCCCGGGATTGATATTCACCTCAATCACCACCGGTCCCTTCCTGCTTTCTATAAGATCCACCGCGCAAATATCCGCACCAACTGCTTTGGCAGCTCTGATCGAAATATCTTTAACCTCATCTGTTGCAGTATACTTTGCAGGAGTCCCCCCTGCCTTTACATTAGCCCTTTTTTCCCCGTCCTTTGCAATACGCTTCATAGACCCGATGACATTATCTCCTGCCACAAGAACCCTGATATCTTCACCCGGATTCTCAATAAACTCCTGTATCAGTATCTCCTCTTTAAGAACCTCCATAGAAGAAATGATCGACTCCATAGACTCCTTATTCTCCACGTACATAATTCCCTGTCCACCGGACCCCCCCTTCAGTTTAGCCATCAGTGGATACTTAATATTCGACCTGATACTCTCAAACGCCTTCTTAGTCTTAACAATATGTGTCTTCGGCACAGGAATATTACTATGCGCAAGCACAATAGACGTCAGGAACTTATCATGCGCCACAAGAATCGTTGCAGCATGATATGGTTTGGGCACAGGAAATGCATCAAAAGCATTTATGATCTCAAATCCATACACTGCCCGCTTAGAATCAATCTTTGGAAGAACATAATCTACCTTCGTAATATCCCTGCCATCATACTCAAGTTTCAGTCTCTTGTTATCAATACTGATGATAATATCATCAATCGGCGCAACAACAAGATAAAACAACTCTCCTGCTTCCTCTATAATCATCTCAGTTGTCTTCGCAAACTTTCTCGGCGTTATTATCAAAAGTTTAGGTTTTGTCTTCATTTATTTCACCAACTTACCCCATAAATGAAAAGCTTAAAAATTACACCAAATGAACCCTGATTTTCATTTCGGCATCCCCAGATCAATCCATTTAAGGAATCTCGTCACAATATTCTTCTCACCATGCATTTCAGTGCGCTCTTTTAAGTGCTTAAGTATAACTTCCGTCATATCCTCATTAAACTTTTCAGAAAATCCCACGATATTCGGGCAAATATCAACACCCAGTATCATAAGTCCCGAAGACGTTTTCAGGGCATTGATCTGGCATATGCTTGTACCCAGAACCCTTACGACATTACTTACGACTTCCCTGTCCTTTTCATTCAGCCTGTATACTTTATCTTTATTCTTAAGCGCATACATTTTATCACTAACAACAAGTATGCTTAACCCAATAGAATTCTCAATCATCTCCTGTATGATAATCGGCTGTCCAAACTGCTGGATAGTATCAATGATGCCCTTCGCCGAACTTTCAGAATCAATAATCATTCTCCCCCTTTTCTCATAAGGCAGTTTCAGGAGCGCAGGATACTTAAGCGTAGGCAAAATCCTATCAAGCGCCACTCTCGATAGTGCAAAATAAGTATGCGGCATGGGAATTCCGTGCTCACTCAAATATATCGGCGTCAAAAACTCATTATACCCAAACACAATAGAACTATACTTGACCGGTATATACTTCGCATTATCCTCAAACAGTTTCACAAGCACATAACCTGCATCAGAATACTTGCGCGTTATTCTTGGAAGTATTACATCAAACCCCAGAAGATTCGTATCCTTGTAATAAGGGATCGACTGGCCATTCTTCGACTCAATGCGCATATTCGACATAGGAACATAAAGGACCTTATCAAAATACTTCTTGGCATTTTCAAGAAACTGTATTTCCGTCTCAGTCCTCTCTTTCGGTCCCAGTATACACAATTTCATTCAATCACCGTTTTTTGATATCATCAATCTTATTAGAATTATGTGTCTTCCCGACATCCACCACAAAATTAGAATAAAGCACATCTCTCCCTATAAGCACAGGCGTATACATATTCTTCCGATCCTGTATATTAGCCTCAACATGGACAACCTTCCCCGCAAGCTCAATCCCTGCACCGACCTTGATGCGCCTCGTATAACCGTCAGCAGAAGTCTTACTTTTCACTTTTACTGTACCTGTAATCGGCCCGAGTTCTGCCTCCTTTGCAATCCTCACATCAATAGATGTACCAGTAGCGCCGGTATCAAGAATAGCATCCGCAAACACTTCCTTCCTGCCGATGATTTTCACCTTTTCAACAAGCCCGACAACCCGTTTCTGTCTAGACTTATCTTTATTCTCTGCGTTCATCCATCATATATAGAAACAGGTTTTTATTAAGGTTTAGGTAAATTTCAGGTAGTGGCATACATGAGAATACTTAATAACTGAATCGGTAGCAATAGATAATATTTATCAAAACGCGTTAAAACATTGAAATCGCTATCAAATGTCAAATATTGCGGAATTAAGTATCGTAGTTTAGGTTAGTACCA
>QMVA01000104.1 GCA_003660865.1 Candidatus Nanohalarchaeota archaeon
AGGATTTTACCAGAATTTATGAGGATAAATCACTAAAATTGCGGTGGTAAACACCAACTGTCAAATGACATTACTGACAAAATTAGCGTGAGCTATGTAGAAGTGGCGAAGTTAAGCTATAATCACATTAATATCTTTCACTTCTTCATGGGTATTCACAGTATCCCTTACAATTTTATCAATCCATTGCTCTGATTTCATTTTCTATATATTTTGCCTATTGTTCCTTTACACTCTTTCTGATTTGGATAGTATTCTCTGTTTTTCAACAATCCAAAGGTCAAAGATACAGTCAATTCAACAATGATTGACCTTTATGTTGGATTGCTATATCATGGAACTTGCGTTCCGAGTTTTTGAAGAATATCGTCTTCAAAATAGTCAATCGATATTGATTATATGAAATCAATCAGGAATATAATTTGATGATTGACTATATCATGAGCTGGTACTGGCAGAGATTGAAACGTGCTCTTCACAGACCATAAAACGCAACATATACAGCACAAAATACACAGATTCCACGACAGAATATTCTGAAAAAAACAAGCCAAAAGCCACCAATCATTGCATTCTCACAGACAGGCCATCATACTACAATGACATCAAACGAAATCAACAGGAACACAACAGTAGAAACAATCCACCAGAATACTATCCCAAGCATAACACAGACCGAAAGAAACAACGCAACTGTTCTCTTCCTATTATCCTTTTTTGGCAGTTTTCTCGCTAACCTCAATGACTTCAATGAATAAACAAAACTCAAAGGAAATATAACAAGTATATTCAGAAACGGCAGTATCCCAAAAAGCGATATCACAAATGCAACTAACATATACTTGTAAATCTTCTTGTAATCAGATTGATCCTCACATCCCTTTCCCATATAAAAATAAAAGTAATGACTTTTTAAATAACTTCTGTCCGCACCCGGCAAGTATAATTCTCCGCAAAAATTTACCTCTCAACTACACAGCATCATAGCTTAAATATTCTTCTTCACAATATACAACATAAGCACTACAAGGGATTTGCCTCCACAACAGAATGTCCCGCACGCACCATAAAAAAAGAAAACGTACAAACTTTCGTGATACAAAATGGAAAAAATCAAAAAACACATTCTATTCATCCTCACATTCTCACTCCTGTTCCTCTCAATACCCGCAGAAACACTCACAAACCCCCTGCTACCCGCGGACACACCACACATAAACGCAAACAACACCAAAAGCCCGATAACAACCGCCACCACAGAAATAACAGAATACCCCAAAAACCAGGTAAACCCCCTCTGGTGGGACGAGGCAATATACATGGGTCTCGCAGAAAGTCTCTACCAAAACAGGAGATATACATTTAACTTCGGAAACCAGGAAAGCTTCAGGCCGCCAATGTACCCGCTCATACTGGCGGCTCTCTTCGCAATAACAGGTCCAAGCGAAATCACCCCTATCTACCTGAACATCCTGATAGCACTCCTGACAGCAATAACAACATACCTTCTTGCAAAAGAACTCTTCTCATGCAAAAAAATATCAACAGCGTCGGCAATACTGGCAGTAACATCCCAGCAATATATCTTCTGGTCATCAAAAATCCTCACAGAACCCCTTGCAATCCTCTTAACAACACTTTCCCTCCTCATCTTCACCCGCATAACAAAAAACAAAAGTACAGCCCTTTACCCCCTGTTGGGATTCATACTCGCCCTCGCATTCCTCACAAGATACCTCCTTGGTCTCCTGCCGATATACTTTGGGCTATGGCTACTTGCAACAGACAGAAACTACATAAAAGAAAACAGAAAAAAAATAATGCAATGCTTAACAATATTCCTCCTGATCCTCTCTCCATGGATGTACCAAAGTTGCATCGCATACAATCATCCCTTTGGCTCAGCACTATCCAATATCCATCAGGTAAACGACCTCTACGAACCAGAACCAAAAACATACTACCTGTCAAACCTCTACACATACCTTCCGTACTTAGGCCCGCTCTTTACACTAGGCATCCTCCTCTCAATACTCACTAAAAAATCCAAAGACACAAAAATCAAAACATATCCTGTAATTGGGAGGGCGGGGACTCAAGGAAGGGTATCACAAAACACAAAGGCGGATATTGATAACACAACAAAAAAAGAGCAATACTTCCTAATCGGCTGGTTCGCAATGACACTCCTGCTCCTGTCATTTGGCATCGGCCAGAAGTACATCCGCTACCTCCTCATCGCCCTCCCAGCCATCGCCATAATCAGTGCAAAAGCACTTAACGACATCGCAGGAGCAATAACCAAAAAACACGCAAACCTGATTCTCGCCCTGCTCATATTCGCAATCACAATCCCGGGAGCACAAGCCGGTCTGACAACAGCAACACAAAACAAAGAAGACAGCATAATCCTAAGACAAGCCGCAGACTACATAAAAGCCCATTCAGGACCAGGCGACAGCATAATGTCAGAAAACTACGCACTCTTCCACTACTACACAAAACAGCACGTCATCGGGTACCCAAAGGACCCTCAGGCAATAGGCGAATTTATAAAAAGATACAATGTATCATACTTAGTAGTCGAAAACTCAATA
Source organism: Candidatus Nanohalarchaeota archaeon (assembly GCA_003660865.1). Taxonomy (GTDB): domain Archaea; phylum EX4484-52; class EX4484-52; order EX4484-52; family B79-G9; genus B79-G9. The sequence continues at coordinate 2,598 of QMVA01000104.1, forward strand.
TACTACCCTGAATACTTAAAACACCACTTTGACAAAACCCCGGGTTTCACAAAGGAATACGAAAACCACGAAAAAGATCACTACATAAAACTATATTCAGTATGAATAAAATAATACTCAAACAAAAAAATAGAGGCAAAAAAATGCAGGAAAAAAACAAAACCCCTGGAAAGAAAACCAACACCCTAAACAGCAAAATCCCTGAAAAAAAAGAAACACCCAAAAAAAATCAAACCCCTGGCACAAGCGAGACAACAAAAATAATGATAGCGCTAATAATAATTGCAATAGCAGTATTTCTCATAATGTATTTCCAGAAAGTGGTAGCTGAGAAAGGGCTGGAAGATAAATGCAAGGAAATAGAAAATCATCCAGACCTCAACTATGACTGCAGATGCACGCCACTCTACGATACTGAAGACAAAGAAAAGGATGAGGTTGAAGAGAAGACAACCCCGATGTGCAGGTGTGTATGCGACGTAGGTGGCGGCACACTATGGACGACAGATGTAAGAGTGTCAAAATGAGTCATATAAGATCAAAAAACTCGCTTAAGAACACAGTTGCATAACATCCTTTAGGAAGCGAAAACCTCAAAACAACTTTGCTCTTGCCTGGGAATTTCTCATCATTATCTATAGAAACGATCTTAAAATCGTGGAACTTTTCAAATGCAATCCGGTGGGTGCCTTCAGACGACAGTTCAGGAAAGTCGTGCAGCCGGAACATATCCGGGTTTATCTTCTCTTTTCTTAAAATGCGATCTACATATTTATCTGCTTTGCCTTCGATTATGCGCTTCCTGTACAGGTGACCGACAATCGGGATTTTCAAATTCCCTGTGCAGATACCATCCTTAATCATTAATTTCAAAACATCATTAAAAACGTAAGACTGGACCGCGTTTATGAACATCTTTCGCAGGCCCAGTGGCAGTCTCATAAACGCCCCTCTGTAATCGCCCTTATGAGCTATCAGATGCTCAAGCATAATTCTCTCATACATATATGATTTCGGGAATCGCCTTAATGCTTCTGCTTTGTCACTTGCAGCTATCCTGCGCACTTCAGAGATACTCTTATCCTCACCTGCAAATACTGTGCAAATATATGCATTGACTGCCTGTGAAATATCACCTGCAAGAATTGCAAGCCCAACAGGACATGTGACCGGCCTTACACTGCCAAATCTCTGCTCACCGAAGAAATTAGGGAAAACCCCGTCTATCCTGTCAATAATGTTTTCAATATGATCTCTTAGATTGTCATGTGGACTATCGATATTGCGTATGCACACAGTAAACCTGTTGCCCCACAAATCGCCAAGATAGACCTTACTTCCGCGTCCTACAGGATACAGCCGGATATCATTCATCTGAAGGCCGGAGAGCCTCTCAACAGGCATCTTATAGAAAGAAATTCTCTGTACAGTAACAGCTGCCTTATCTTTGACACCTGCATAGTTTACTCTTTTCTCAGGGATACCAAGTTTTGAACAAATCCGAAACACTGCAGATATGGTATCTATGTTTCTCTTTTTCATAACGACGTGCAAGAAGTCCCCGCATCCTTCGGTATAAGAATATTTGCCATTGATGCTCAAAGCTTTCTTTGAGCAATCTATCTCCTCAACGATAAAGTCTGATGGAGCGTGCTTAAGTACACCACGTACCTTTCCGGAAGACTGCCTGACACTCATAATAAGAATTAGAAAAGGTAACTTTATTAGATATTATATAGTTGAAGACGTAATTAATTCATGGCATTACATGCCAAGCTTTCGAAGACTATCGTCTTCAAAATGGACAAATGTCTTCACCATATCCTTAAAAATCTGAAGATTTTTAGGATCCAGTGAATCGAAGATTCACCCGGATAGATTAGCGCCTATTGATAATTTGTCAATTTTTTCTATTTAATAACGGCGCTAACTATACTCTGAGCAAAGAAAGGTTGTGCTCTCTAACTACAAGTTCGCAGCCAGAAACCAAAACCGTGTAGGTTTAAGCCTGCTGGCTTTTCTTCAAAACCGATAAATCATCAACACCGGCAAGAGCAAACTTTCTCTCGAATTCTCTTATAAGTGATTCCAGATCTGCTTTCATCCTCTCAAGCTCACCAACGACGCGCTCTTTTTCTTTCTCAAGTTCGCGCGCATACGTATATGGCTTTGTGGCCCTGTTAAAATCATCCATCTCAACCATGGAATATCTTGTCTTGCCCATTTCATTGGCAACAGAAGAAACAACATCTCCTAAGAATTCATTCATTGCAACCTTTACCTTAGATGATATCATCTTCCTATGCGTGCGTTTCTTTACCTGCCTTACAACTGTGGCCATAGGGAATGGAAGAGAGTCGTCTTCTTCAACCTGTTCTTCTGTATCCCGGACTTCTTCATCATCTGAAACGTTGCCAGGCATGTCTTCCTGCATTTCGTCTTCATCTATCTCATTTACTTCGTCTTTCTTCTCATCTTTAACGTCTTCTTTATCTTCTTTAATGTCGTCAGCCATAAAAACACCTCAAAAATTTTAATTTTTCTACTTTTATTAATTATCAAAAACAGGATATTGATTAAATTTGTGAATCCTAAGCTTCTTTCTCACGAACAATACAGGGAAAGTACAGGAAATACACCTCTCGCACTGAATTTCTGCAGATTTTATTGTCGGTTTATGCTTTATATATAATCAAAAAAGCAATACTAATGATTGGTCATGGACTTTTAAATACTTTGCCAAAAACATAGAACCAAGGAACCATTTACATCCGGACAATTATTCAAAAAAAGAAAAAGAAAAATCTGTGAAACACTCGTAAAAAGTGTCTCACAGATTCATTCAATTCATAATTTACTCAGCAGGTTCTTCAACTGGTGGTTCTTCAACTGGTGCTTCTTCTGCAGGGTATGTGAATGCCTCGCATGAAGTACCCAGGCAACTTACTGCAGCTCCGGACACATCTTCTGTTGCAAGCTTCAATGATGCTGCCTGCGTTTCAGATGCTTCCCATCCGGCTACAACAATAGCTGTTTTGCCTGTAGCGAATGCGTCATCAACTGCCTGTAGGATGTACTTGCCCTGTAAGTCAGACTTCCAGTAAGCCATATCTGGTGTCTTTCCTGCGGTTGCAAGGTCTTCTACAAGTTTGTTTGCAGCAGGTCC
>QMVA01000105.1 GCA_003660865.1 Candidatus Nanohalarchaeota archaeon
CATTGATATATTGGATGCGAAAACATTTATGCTTTTGTGGACAAAAACAGGTTAGAGAAGCAAGATAAATCCCTCATTTTGAGGGACTTTCTCAGAGAAATGGTCGAATTTTGTCCCACAGCCTATGTGCGTTCATACGTGGGGGGTTTATGCTTGTTAATTGGTTCTCTGAGTTTAAGAAATCGCACCAGGAATCCCATAGGTCAGTTGCGAAGCAACTGGGCGTGCCTTTAGGCCTGGGAGGATGTCAAATTATCGGTCGCAAACAATCCATGTCCTTTTGGGTGGAAGGATGTCAATTGTAAACTGGAGAAATTAGGATTGAAGAGAAACGTGTTCGGTGGGAGAGACGTCTGTTTTTCAAGTATTTGAGCGATGGAGACTTTATTTATTAGTTGATTGGTAACTACTCAGGCGTCTCTTAAACAAATGAAATGCCCGAAGCATAGTGTTTTCCAAAAAAATAATGTTGATTAAAGTTCTCTGATGAAATATTACGATAATCACAATACAGTCATCAGATGTTGGTATTATATTTTGACTGTTTTTGAACACGATTGATTGATTTATCTTGATAGCTTCGCAGGTTCCGGGTTTCTATAGGCTGAGTAGTTACGTTGATTGCTTTTTGTCCAGTTTTACAATTGTTTTTTTGAGAGTGTAGCCTATCTTTTTTGTTGTGAAGTTGTTTTTGAATAGTTTGTATCCGTTTTTTGCTATTTTTTCTTTTAGTTTTGGGTTGTTTTTTAAGAGTAGTATTGATTGCGCGATTTCTTGTGCGTTTCCTGTTTTGCATAGGATTGCGTTTTGTTTGTTTTTCAGGCATTTTCTTGTTGCTTTTGTGTCTGCTGTTATTAGTGGCTTTTGCATTGCGAGGATTTCGTAGGCTTTGTTTGGGATTACGTTTTGGGCTTTTATTGTTGTGCCGAAGATGCCGAGGCATATGTCTGCGTTTGCGATGTAATATGGTATTTTTTCGAATGGGACTGCGTCTTTGAATTTTATGTTTTCGAGGTCATTGTTTTTGTCTCTTTCGTATCTGAACCATCTGTTGTCTCCTATGAAGAGAAATTCTATGTCTTTTTCGTTTTTTAGTTGTTTTGCTGCTTCTACAATATAGGGGAAGCCGTGGAGAGGGTTTGTGTGGCCGTAGTAGAGTATCTGGAATTTTTTGGAGGTTCTTGTTTTTTTGAGGGGGTGGAATATTGTTTCGTCTGCGCCGATTGGAATGCATGCGAATTTTTTTCTTTTTAAGTTGAATTCTTTTACGAAGTAGTCTATGTGCTGTTCAGTGTCATGAATTATGAGGTCTGCCATCCTGCATGATGTCTTGTCGAGCCAGTGATAGTAAATCCCTTTTGGGCTGTGTCTTGTTCCGAATTTCCATTCGTTTATCATTGTGTCGTAGGTTGAGATGAAAGCATCGAATATGACTGGTTTTCTTTTGATGAGTGATATGATTTTTGCCGGGAACATGTCGATGTGCCCTGGGTATGCGACAAGTATTATGTCGAAGTCTTTTTTGATGGCTTTTTTTATTAGTGTAAAGAATCTTGTTTTTATGCTTTTCTGGCTGCTGCATTCTAGAATTTCTACATTGTTTTCTTTGAGACCTTTTATCAGGACTCTGTTTCTTGCATAATCTTTGTTGTAGGAGCCGAAGTATAGGATGCGCATTCAATCACATGATTGTGCTTAGTTTTCGACCAGACCTTTTTCTTCCAGTTCTTTATTTGCTTTTTCTACTGTGTCTGTTGCGTTTTCTTTTTCGGCCCATTCAACTAGTTTTCTCATACCCTCTTCAAGGGTGTATGATGGTTCGTATCCTAGTTTTGTTCTGATTTTTGTGATGTCTGCGTAGCAGTGCCTTATGTCGCCTGCGCGGAATTTGTTTACAATTTCCGGTTTCATGTTTTTGTTGTAGAGTTTGGTTAATGTGTCTGCGATGTTCAGGATGCTTGTCGGGATTCCTGTTCCAACGTTGAATATCTCATAGTTTGCTGCGCTTTTTTCCATTGCGAGTATGTTTGCTTTTGCTATGTCTTTTACGAATATGAAGTCGCGCACCTGCAAGCCGTCTTCATATATTAATGGCGGGTTGTTGTTTTTGATTCTTGATGAGAAGATGGCGGCGACGCCTGTGTATGGGTTTGAGAGGGCTTGCCTTGGGCCGTAGGTGTTGAAGTATCTCAGGGCGACGGTGGGGATTCCGTATGTTTTCCCGATGAGGATGCTCATCTCTTCCTGATGCTTTTTTGTCATTGCGTATATTGATGTTGAGTGTAGGGGTTTTGTTTCGTCTGTGGGTATTGGTTTTAGTGGTCTGTTGCATTTCGGGCATTTGACTTCCCATTCGTGTTCTTTTAGTTGTGTTTCCGGTCTTAGTTTTGGGTTGATTGTTCCGCAGTCAGGACATTCATATTTTCCTTCGCCGTAGTTTGACATTGATGATGCTACTATTAGTTTTTTTACGGTGTTTTCCTTGTTTACCAGAGTGTCCAGAAGGTTTGCTGTGCCAAGAGTGTTTGTGTTTATGTATCTTGATATCTGGTACATTGACTGGCCGACGCCTACCATTGCTGCATCGTGGAATATTATTTCTATGTCTTGTATTGCTTTTTCTATGTCTTTTTTGTCTGTGATTGTGCCTTTCTGGAATTCTATGTTTTCTGCCAGGTATTTTGGCGGGTTGTTTGTCTGGCCGTATACCTGTGGCTCAAGGTTGTCGAGGATTCTTATCTCGTGCCCTTTTTCAAGAAGTTCGTCTACTATGTGGCTTCCGATGAAGCCTGCTCCGCCTGTTACTAGTATTTTCATGTTTATCACGCTTTCTTGGATGCTTTTTGGTGTGTGGTTGTTTTGTGGCGATAATTTATATATCTTGTGTGGTATATTTTAGTGATGAGGGTTTCTTTAAATACCAGAGTTCTTTCTATTTTTGGTCTTTTGGTTCTTTTGTATCTTATATTTCGCTCTGGTGTGGGAAGTATTGTTCCAATATTGCTTGATTTGAAAATGGAGTATGTTTTGATTTCGATTGCTATTATACCTGTGATTATTTATTTGAAGGGATATAAGTGGAATCTGATTATGCGCGCTCATGGTATGGACTATTCAACTGCTTATGCGTCAAAGGTGTGGCTTATCGGGTTATTTACCGGTACTTTTACACCTGGCAGAGTGGGGGATGTTGTGAGAATATTTTATGTTGGAGGCGGCAAGTCTGCGGGTAAACCGTTGTCTACTGTCCTGTTGGACAGGGTTTATGATATTGGTGCTTTGCTGCTTATTAGCTGTTTTGGCGGGGTCATGATTTTTTACTGGTTTGAGATGGCGATGAGTATGATTTTTTTTGCTGTTTTGGTCTTTGTGTTTGGACTGTATCTGGTTTCTAATAAAGGGATTGTCAGGAAAGTGTTGAGGCCTGTATTTGTGCGGTTTATACCGGTAAGTATGAAGTCAAAGCTTAAGCTGAATTTTAATGAGTTTTATGAGGGGTTTTATTTATTTGCCAAGAATAGGGGGGTTGTTGCAGGTGTTGCGATGCTGACTGTGGCTTTGTGGTTGGTTTCGATAATGCAGGAGTATATGCTGGTTATGGCGCTGGGTCTTGAGGGGCAGGTGTCTATTTATTATTTGGTTGCGATTTCACCTATTGTCACAATTCTTACCTTGCTTCCGATATCTGTTTCCGGTATAGGTCCGAGGGATGTTTCAATGATTTACTTTTTTTCGCTTGTTGGTGCGGCATCGGAGTATGCTATTTCTTTTTCGATATTGCTTCTTTTGCTTTACTGGGCGTATACTGCTGTTGGAGGCGTTGTGTGGTTGTTTTATCCCCGGAAGATAAAGATTTCGTTTTAGGCATTAAGTTATTTAATGTTGTGCGCTAAACTTGGTTTAATGTATCTGGATAAAATGGTAACTGTGGCAATGCCTGCATATAATGAGGAAAAGTCTATTTCCCATGTTGTCAAGGGATTTTTGGATAATGAGTATGTGGATGAGGTTGTTGTTGCGGATAATAATTCTTCTGACAGGACCAAGGAGCGGGCTTTGAAGGCTGGTGCAAGAGTCGTTGGTGAGGACAGGCGCGGGTATGGGTATGCGTGCAGGCGTGCATTGAAGGAGGCAAAGGGGGATTATATTATTCTTGTTGAGTCTGATGGTACTTTTTCTTCGGCTGATGTTGCTAAGCTTTTGGCATATAGTGATAATTTTGATGTGGTGCTGGGTACGAGGACGTCAAAAGAATTGATATGGGACGGCGCTAATATGGGTGTTTTCCTGAAATGGGGTAACTGGTTTCTGGGTAAGATGATTGAGGTTCTTTATAATGGTCCGTCACTAACTGATGCCGGTTGTACGTTTCGTTTGATGAAGAGGCGTGCCCTTAATAAAGTGAGTTCTAAGTTTGAGGTAGGTGGTTCGCATTTTTCTCCTGAGATGATTATTCTTTTGATAAAGAATAATGTTCGGATGATAGAGATCCCTGTTAATTACAGGCCACGTGTCGGGGAGTCCAAGATTACTGGTGAAGGTAAGTGGAAAGCGTTTTTGCTTGGGTTGACGATGATAAAACTGATGTTTGTGCATAAGGTCAGGTCTTGAGAATGGATGAATATTTTAGAACACGATTTTCCTATGATAGAAAAAGGGAGATTGTATGGAAAGAGATTTGCAGGTATATTCAAAGGTATATTCCAAGGAATGCGAAAATTTTGGATGTTGGTGCAGGATACGGTCATTTTATAAATAATGTTGTGTCTGTAGATAAGTTTGCTATTGACCTTGAGATTGGTGCGTTGAAGTATTGTGATGTTCAGACGAGAACGATTTGTGGTTCTTGTGTGTCTCTACCATATAAAAATAATGAGTTTGATGTGTTGTTTTCGAGTAATGTTCTTGAACATCTTGAGCATCAGCAGTTGCGGGATGCGCTTTTGGAGTCTTACCGGGTTTTGAAGGTGGGGGGTATCCTAATGGTTATTTCTCCAAATTTTAAGTACTGTTATAGGAATTATTTTGATGATTATACTCATAAATCAATTATTACAGGTGCGAGTATCAATGACTTGTTTGAGAGTGTTGGTTTTAGGGTTGTTAAGAATGTTCCTCGATTTCTTCCTTTTTCGACTAAAGGAAAGTTGCCTGTCAATTCCTTTTTGATATGGTTGTATCTTAGATCTGCATGGAAACCGTTTGCGTCCCAATTTTTTATTATTGGAAAGAAGTGTGATTCTTATGAAGAATGATGTTAAACTTGTTTTTTTGGTTGCGGTTGCTCTTCTGTCAATTGTAATTCGGTTGCCTGGCTTACAGCTTGTCCCAATTGATGATGAGGCTGCGTGGGTTATTGCGATGAATAAAGAGGTTCTTGATTATGGGGCCATACCTCATCCACCATTATCTGTTTTGGTGTATTCGCTGTTTGTGAATGTTCTCGGGCATGATTATTGTTCTCTTAGATTTACTGCGATGGTTTTTGGATTGTTGACTCTGGTTGTGACTTATTGTCTGGCGAACGAGGTGTATGGTTTGAGGGTTGCGAGGATATCTGCTGTGATGATGGCGATATTGTTTTATTCTATTCTTGCGTCGCTCCAGATTGATATGGATGGCTCAATTTTGTGTTTTTTGACTGTGTCTACGCTGTATGCATATTTTATTTACCTGAAGTCTGA
>QMVA01000106.1 GCA_003660865.1 Candidatus Nanohalarchaeota archaeon
AGTATTTGATTATTAATGAGTATAATAGATATAGATAGGGTAATATATATAATTACTGAGTTTTTAATTGGTATAAAGTATTAACAGACAATGAAATGACTTGGAAATGCCTAAATTTGTAGTAAACGCCATAACTTTTTGGACTGATGGCATTCCCATATCCTTAAAATTGCAATGCAATTTTAGGATCCTGTGAATCGAAGATTCACCGGATAGATTGATGTCTATATGTTTTTGGTATAGTTTGTCCATTTAGTAACGACATCAACTATAATCGAAATTTCCATGATTTTGCAAAAAGAAAATGTATAGTAACAGGTCATCTTATGATGATACAAATAATATTTGCTATTATGTTGGGTCTGACAATAGTATTAGCTATACTGTCACCTATTGTGTCTGCTCAGGAAACCATGTCTGTCGAGGATATAAATTATATTCAGGGTCTTACCTCTACGAGAAAAAACTTACAACTTGCAAGCATAATAAACAGCTACAGGCACCCGCCAAGTAAGAAGGAGATATGTTATTTCAAAACAGCGCCGTATTTTCTGGAAACAGATATTGAAAAAGCGATTCATCTGTGCAGTCAAATAACAAACAAACCTCTGAAGCAAAAATGCATTATCACACTGGCAAAAGTCGGTGGGCGCAAAAATATCTTTGTCTGCAAGCAGGCAGAAGTAAGCAGTGATTTGCTTAATTTGTGCAACAGGCATTTTGCGCCTGAAATAGTTCTCTATGACCCGGATGCTGCCCTGTACGCGTGCAATAGCATAAAGGGCGACAGTGTTGTGCCAGGCAGTATAAGAAATGCCTGCCTAAAGGATATTTCTGTCAGGATGGCTCCTGTGGATACAGAAAAGGCACTGGTTTTCTGTAATAACGGGAAAGAACCGATAACTGTCCCATATCAAATCTGTGCAAGAGAAATAGCGAAGCATATGGCAGAAAATCATGAAGTTGATAATGCATGTTCTCTCTGTTCAAAAGTGTTGGAGGGATTTCGAAATAGTTGTTATTATGAAATTGTCAAAACGATGCCCGGTGACCTTGAAAAAATAGATGAAATTTGTACGCAGGATCTCAGAAAAACTCAGACAGGACAAAAAGTTGGAGAAGATTATTGTAAAATGCAGGTTCTGAATATGCTCATGGAAACGGATTTTTCTCTTGCAGAAGAACTCTGCGAGAAATATATGTCTGAGGAGGGTATGAGAGGCAATTGCTTTAATAAACTTTCCAGTTACGTGATAGGTAATGATATTGATAGAGCACTTTATTTCTGCAACAGGATACAGAAGCCATACTACAAGAATGAATGTATGAGACGAATAGAATCCAAAAAATCAAAATTGTTGAGTGTTGATGAAATTCTTTTAACATGCAATGATACTGCGTGTTTTGACAAAGCTGCGCAGTCAATATGTGTTCATGACCCTGATGGCTCTTTTGAAATATGCGGGCAAATTGGAGACATGGAAGAGAGGGCACTGTGCCATGCACGCGTTATAAGCATAATTGCGAAAAATATCACATATCAGTATTCATTAAAGCACCTTGAAGCCACGATAAATACATCATGGGTTAATAGCAAGTATGCTGATGTTCTTGAGCCCTATATGGATGCAGTGCAGGATATTTGTCCTGAACATGATTACTGCGAACTTTCAGATAAGGGTAACATGATTCTCGATATATGCCACAAACTGCCACAGGATAGTAAGGATATATATCTGAGGGATATTAAAAATTTCTGCTATTTTGTTGCCTCTTCAGGGATTGCATTTAATGATGTTGAGCAAGCGCTGGAAGAATGTGAGAATATAAATAAGAATAATAATATTGAATTGTGCAAGATCAATGTTGCGAAGATGTATGCGACAAAGTATGCCTGCCATGAGTGCGACACGAAAGCAATCTATGAACGCGCAATTGCAATCTGTGATTCTTTATCTGAAGATAACAGGGTGTTGTGTTATGCTGCAATATCCCCGATAATTGCAAAAGCAAACTATAGTATGTTGGCAGGCATCTGTTCATATGAGCCGGTTAAGAAAGATCAGTTTGGAATTCTTTTCTATGTGACAAATATATCAAATAATCCTATTAGTGATGTAGTAGTATCAGTATATGATATAAGGGAGTATTGCATTACGGATAATGAGGGTCTCTGCTATATGGATGAGTTGGAAGAGGGGAAGCGTTTTATGGTTCAAAAGTCAGGATATGTATCTTATACTGGTAGGATTGTACCATCGGAGAAAATTAATGTTGTGCTGGAGGCACATTCTTTTCCAGAGGATTTGACAGAAAGGCCGGTGAGAATCGTGGGGAAACCAAAATTTTTTGAGTGGCTTCTTGGTTTAGTTGACGATTTTTCTAAGTTCAATTTTGATTTCCTGTTCAGAAAATAAAAAAAATCGCCTGAAATCCGCTATCCCAATCAGAGCAATCTCTGGGTATTACGCGGATTTCTAAGCCGGCGATTTTTAGTCTTCCCAAGTGATTTATACCCGCAGCAAGCTGCAAGGTATCGAACCCACTTGGGAATGAAATTATTCTGTTGCCTGAACGCTTATTTCAAGGGCGCCTATCCTGTAGCTTCCTGTGGCTGAAAATTTTAGTTCGTTGTCTTTTTCCTTGAGGTCGTCAGATGTAAATTCGACGGAGAACCATTCGTTTTCATCCAGATGCGGTATATAGTATGTCTTGTCGTTCAGGTAAACGGTTATTCCACTGTCTATGTTTACTTTTTCTGTGAAGAATTTTATCTCGCCGGTCACGTTTGCGGTTTCTGAAAGGATTGTCCACCAGCGGTCTGCGTCAAAGTTGATTACTTTTATGTTTGATTCGCCGCTGGCATAATAGGAAACCACGAGTTCTACATTTTCAAGGTTGTAAGTCACTCCTTTGCGGGTCTTGAAGGTTATCAGATTTTCGCCGGGTATTATGGTTGTGTCTTTTTTTGTGAAATCTTTTTCTATGATGTCGCCAGGTAATGGCCTTCCTTCGTAAACTGTCTTTTCGTTGATTAATGTGATAAGGTCTGCGAAGCCTTGTGTGTCATCTACGGAAAATGATAGTGTTCCATGACCCCAGCCTTTGTATTCGTACGGGAAAATCTCGAATGGGATTACTTTTGTCTTGTCGTTGTATTTTTCTACGGTTATACTGATGTCTTCCAAATGGTATGTTGTTGGGGCCCAAAATCGTGCTCCAGAGCTTGTGGCGGAGATTACGAGGTCATTTGCGGGTTTGAGGTCCTCTACGATTAGTACGAATTGTCTCGGATAGGTGATATTGTTGTATATAGTTTCGCTGTTTAGAGAGATGGTGAGGTTGCCGTAGTCATTCATGTCAGATACGTCAAATTCTATTATTGCTTTGTCTGCTTCTTTTCCTGAGAATGTGATGTGTTTTGAAGTTTTTTTGAACCAGCTGTTTTGGATGGTTGCTTTGTTTTCGGTTATCTCTTTGTTTCTGCCGATTGTGTAGCCGACGTCGAATGTGCCGAGGGGGATGGTTCTTGTGCGGGATGCTATGGTGCCGATGTCGCCGATTGCTTCTGTTGCGTATATTGCGCCTTCATCTATGGTTTTTTGATCTTCTTTTTGGTCGTTTGGGAGTTGCCCGAATACTACAAGTGCAAGTGCGAAGATGAATAAACCTACTACGAGTACTTCAGTGAAATCTTCCATAGTTATCCTTATTACTTTTAAGGTGTAGAGTTCTATATATAGATATGTGGTGTTTGTATGAAGCTGTTAAAGAAGGATTTTAAGCATGAGACGAAGATTAAGCCGGAGAATGCAGATGACCTGTGGAACCTGAAGAGTATATTAGTTGAGGGTGATATTGTCGGGGCACGGACTGTCCGGACGTTGCAGGCGTCTGATAAGGGTGAGAAGAAGCCGGTCTACCTGAAGCTCAGGGTTGAAAAGGTCTCGTTTGATGAGGAGGGTGCGCGGTTGCGTGTGCATGGGAAGATTGTTTCAGGACCGGATGATGTGCAGTTCGGGTATCATAGTCTGCTTGTCGAGGCTAATACGATTGTTTCTGTGGAGAAGGAGTGGAGGATGGCTGATGTTCTTCTGTTGAATGATTCTTTGAAGTGCCGCGGGTCGATGGTGCTGATTTGTGTTGTGGATGATAGGAGGGCGGATTTTGCTCTTGCTACGGATGTGAAAATTATTAATAAGGGGTCTGTTTCTGCTAAGTCAGCGGGGAAGCTGTACGGGGGGGAGTCGCCTTCGGCGTATTATGATGAGGTCATATCTTATCTTCTGGAGAATATGGGGCTCTGCGATAAGATTATTGTTGCGGGGCCGGGTTTTACTAAGGATAATGTGTTTGCGCGTATCAAGGATGCCGGGCTGAAGGCGAAGATTGTGCTTGATGTGTCTAGTGTTACGGGTAAGACAGGTATCAATGAGGTTGTTAAGCGGGGGGGGCTTGAGAGGGTAATGAAGGAGAGCAGGATTTCTTCGGAGACAGAGAAGGTGGAGTTGTTTCTTTCACAGATTGCGAAGGATAGCAGGCTTGTGACTTACGGGCGGGGGCAGGTACATGACGCTGTGGGATGCGGGGCTGTTTCTCTTGTTCTTGTTTCTGATAAGCTTGTCCGGGACGCGGATATTGAGAGGATGATCGGTGAGCAAAAGAGGCAGAAGGGGGAGGTCATGATTGTTAATACCACTCATGAGGCAGGGGAGAAGCTGTATGCGCTCGGCGGGGTTGCTGCGTTTTTGAGGTTTAAGGTACCATAAAACACATGCATGCGAGCAATAGGCTGTTGTCGGGCAGGTATTGTCAAACCAGTTTCTAAAGTAAATGATTGAATTTATAGTTTGTGGTGTATTATTCTTGTTGTTCCATCAGATATATAATCTACTGTAGCGAATTCTCCATTGTAAAGAGCGCCCGGAGAGAATATCACTTTTTCGTCTTTATTGAATGTTGCATCCATTGAGTTCGTTCTTCTATCAGTATGATCACTAAAATGTATAGCTGTATAGGGTATTCCGTCCAGACTCAGAAGTGCTATGTCTGAATTATAATGTTTTTCAAAATGGAATTCCATTTCTTCTTGTGTTGGACTATGACTGAGTTCATATTGATCGCAAGGAAATAATGATGCTCTGGATTCACTTTTATAGTCATCTATCGCCCCATCTAAAGGTATTTGAAATGGAGAGTCTGTTCTTCTCAACATATCGATGATATATGTCTGAAATGGTAAATCTCTGCTAAGTTCGAATGAATCACTGGTGTCTGCTTTTCTTTTTTCTAATATATCCATGCCTTCTTGCCGATAACGTTTCCCTACAGGATATTGATTTTGCAAGCTACTCATATTAGCAATTATATTCTCTCTACTGGGTTCTCTATCTGGATCAATACCCAAAACAGCATTGTATGCTTTTTCAAATGTTTGGGATATTCGTGAAGTGTCAGAATTTGGAGAGAATACTCTCATATCTTTTTCACGCACAAGTTGTCCGTCAGATAAATTCATTTCAAGTGGTCCGGCAAAAGTGTAAACATTCATACTATTATAGTAAAAGTCATAACTATTTGGACTATATGACTTTTCCATATGCTTAAAATTGCTACGCAATTTTAGCATTTTGAAAATTTGTACCAAATTTCCAATTTTCGAAAT
>QMVA01000107.1 GCA_003660865.1 Candidatus Nanohalarchaeota archaeon
AGGCATTATAGTAAAGAGAAGAAAGTTGCGGTAGGAACTATTGAGAAGATTAAAAGTTTAATGGGTGGTTGAAGGGTGAAAAAGACATTTGAAGGTTGGTTGTTTAACTGGATGGAAACACTTTGTAATGAGGAGTATAATCATGTATGGGTGTGAAGGAGAGAATAGAGAGTTTGGTGACTTTCTGGTTAAGTTTGTGCCAAAAGTAGGTATGAGAGAGAAAGTAAGATTTACGATAGAAAGTATGGAGTGTGGTAAAAATGACTAAGATAGATGAGAGTAGATGTACTGGCTGTGGAATATGTGTCAATATCTGTCCTGATGGGATAGAGATGGCTGGTGGAAAAGCAAAAATAAAAGATGAAAATGCAAAATGTCTAAAGGATGCTGCTGATAGTTGTCCCCGAGGAGCTATTGTTCTTGATGGAGAAGGTGCGGTGTCTAGTCGTGAGGGTGTAAATACCTATGGTTCTGGCAGAGGAATGGGGCAAGGGCAGGGCAGAGGTGTTGGGGCAGGCAGAGGAAGAGGTCTTGGCATGGGACCCAGAGATGGAAGAGGTAGAGGTCAGGGGGGGGGAGGTAGAAGAAGATGATAGAATTTAGCACATTTACATATGTAGCAATTTTTGCAATTTTGGCTGCAATAATAGATCGTTTGGGAATCTTTGCTATTTTTAGAGGAAGAAAAAGATGATAAAAATTGACAAGGAAAAATGCGATGGATGCGGTACGTGTGCTGAAGCTTGCCCTTTTGGTGTTTTGAAATTGGAAATAGGAAGGCGGTAGTTAAGCATCCTGAAAAATGCAGAAAGTGCAGAGCCTGTATGTCTGCCTGTCCAAATAATGCAATAGAAATTGAGGATTAATATGGATGAAAAAGCCAAAAAACACATTAAAGAATTTAAAGAGTATGCAGAAAAAAAATGGCTTTAGGTTAAACCCTAATAGAAAGATAATTGAATATCTCATTAAAGGATTAATTAAAAATGCAGAAGAATTTGGAAAGAAGTATTGTCCATGCAGAAGGATTCATAATGATAGAGTAATATGTCCTTGTATTCATCATAAAAAAGAGATAAAAGAACAAGGGCATTGTCATTGCTTTTTGTTTGTAAGTAAAGAGTTTAGTGATTAAAGTGATAACATTTTCATGCAAAAGAATATCTAAGGGGGATTTAATTAAGTGTGCGTTTGCATTGAATAAAACGGAATATAATTTGTTGATTTTTTTATTGGAGAATGATAAGAAATATACTGCATCTCAAATTTCTGAATTAATGAGACTTGATAGGACAACTATCCAAAAGGCAGTGAAAGATTTGGTTGGTAAAGGATTGGTGGTGAGGCTGCAAAGGAATATTCGCGGGGGAGGGTATACTTTTTTGTATGCGATAAATGGCAAGGAAGATATTAAAGGGAAAATAAAAAGAGTAATTCATACGTGGTGTAAGGGGGTTGAAGAAGCAATTAGTGATTTATAGTCTGTTTTTTGTGGGGGAGAAGTAGTGTGTGTTGAATTGGTGTTTCGTAACTACCTGGGCATCTCCTAAACAAATGAAATGCCCGATATATAGTGTTTTCCAAAAAGAGAATATCTAGTAAAATTCTTTGATGAAATATTGCGATAATCACAATACAGTCAATAGATGTTGATTTTATATTTTGGCTGTTTTTGAACAGGCTTGGTAGATTTACCTTGATAGCTTCGTATGTTATGGATTTCTATAGGCTGAGTAGTTACTATGTTTCTTTTTGATAAATGTGGATTGTATGGGGTAAGATGTCAGGGGCGCTGAGGCGCTATTTTGCTGCCGAAATCTTCTGGTTTTCGATGAGAAAATATGGTGTGATGCATGCGCTGTTGTATTCAGGGGCCATGGGGTCTGTGACTATTTCGCGCTCTTTTGACATTGTTTTTGTGTCTCTTATCAGGTCCTGGACTTTTCCTGAATAGATGGCGTATCTTACGGGTGTCATTGCGCCTTTGTCTACAAGGAATGCGTTTCTTAACTCAAAGCCGAAGTTGCCGGTCTCGTGGTCTGCGGATGGTATGCCTACTGCTTCTATGTAGATGCCGCTGAAGTTTGAGAGTAGCGATTCAAGGTATTCTGTGCCTTGGTCTATCGATAGGTTGTGCATGCCTGAGAAGTTTCCTGCGGTGTAGATTTTTTCTGAGCCCATGAATGTGGCTTTTTTGCAGTTGCCTGTGGATTTGGTGTCTGCGTGGCTTGCGTATTTGTTGTCGTATATGTAGTTTGAGAATATGCCGTTTTTTATTATGTTTGTTTTTTTTGTTTTTGTGCCTTCCATGTCGATTGAGAATGTTGATGGCGCGTCAGGGTAGGTCGGGTCGTCTGTTGCTGTGAAGTTTGGGCTTGCTACTGCTTTGTTTTCTTTTCCTTCGAAGAGCGAGATTCCGTCTAGTCTTGATTTGCCGGATGCCCAGTATCCTATTGTGTCAAGCATGATAGGACCTGCTACTGATGGGCTTAGGATGAGGTTGTATGATGCGGTTTTTAGTTTTTGCGGGTTTATGCATTTTTTTGTGATGTCTATGCGGTTTTTGAGCCAGCCTGTGAAGTCGCTTTTCTGGTATGTTCTTTTGATGTATGTGGATGAGAGTTCTGCGAGGGGCTGTTTTGTGTCTGCTTTTGAGTCGATTACGGCTGAGATGTATGTGCCGCGCTCTGTTTTTTCTATGCCAAGACAGTTCATTATTGTGTATTTGAATTCCGTGAGCTTTATTTTGCCATTGGTTAGTATGATGCCGGATTCTGCTGCTGTCTTTTGGCATTCCTCGCGGAGATTGGCTGAGAGTGTGTCCATGTCTTTTGAGATTGTGTTGTCGAAGGTGCCTGATACTGGTGTTTTTCCTTTTGTGTCTGTGAATGAGAAGCTTTTTGGGAGTTTTTCTGCGTGTTTTGATGATGCGAGGCTTAATTGTGCGGTTTTTTTGATTGCTTCTTTGTCCATTATGTTTGAGGTTGATGTGCCTAGCCTGTTGTCTTTTAGTGTGCGTATCATGTAGCCTGTTTCTGTGACGGATCTTGTGTAGGTGCTGTCGCTGTCTATGGGGTATTCTGATAGTCTTGTTTCTGAGATGAAGATTTCTGTGTTGTTTTTCTTTAGGATTGATTCGAAGTCTTTCATTAGTTTCCACCTACTATTATGTTTCCTGCCAGTACTGAGGGTGCGGGGTTGCCGACTGATACCCAGTCTTCGTGGCCTTTGCCGCATGAGCCGGTACTCATGGTGTTCATGTGTTTTGAGATTGCGCTTATGTTCATGAATGTGTCGATGAATGAGGATGATGAGAGTGTGGTGCGTTCGAGGGGCTCTTTTAGTTCGCCGTTTTCTATTATGTTTCCGCCGAGGGTCTTTAGCTCAAAGCTTCCGCCTGCGGGGTCTTCGAGTGCGGTTGTGTATTTGTCGACTACTATGCCTTTTTTGACCATGCTGATCATCTCTTCTATGGTGTGTGTGCCGGGTGCGAGGCATGTGTTTGTCATTCTCGGGATTATGCGGTGGGTGTAGTCCTGGGCTCTTGCGTTGCCTGTGAGTTCCATCCCGAGTTTTTCTGCGGTCTGTCTTGAGTGCATGTACTGGATGAGGATACCTTTGTCGAGGAGGATGGTCTTTTTTGCGGGGATGCCTTCGTCGTCGTAGTAGATTGTTCCCCAGCCGCCGTCCATTGAGCCGTCGTCATATATTGTCATTATGTCTGTGCCGATTCTCGTGTGTAGCTTGTCTTTGAGGAGGGATCTGCTATTTGCTATCCAGTCAGCTTCTGCGGCGTGGCCGAATACTTCGTGTACGAGGGTGCCTGCAACTGCTGGTGACATTATTACGTCCATTTTGCCGTGAGGGGGCTTTACGGCGTCCAGAAATGAGATTGCTTTTTTTGCTATCTGGTTTGCGAATTGTTCGAGGTTTAGGTTGTCGAAGGTCTCGAACCCTGCCGGTTTTGCGTATACGTCGTAGTTCATTGTCTGTTTTTGGCCTCTTTTTGCGACTGTTGATAGTGCGAGTATGGTTTTTGTGGTTTCTGTTGTGATGAAACTGCCTTCTGTGTTTGCGAATTGCTTGCGGGCAGTGGATGCTGAGATTCTTGCGCTTGCGAATGCTATTTCTTTCCGGGTTGCGTATCTTATGATGTCTTTGAGAAGTGTGTGTTTTTGTTCTGCCGGGATTTCGAATGGGTCTTTCTTTACTTTTGTTTTTTTTGTGTCTGTGATTGCTTTGTATGTTTTTTGGGTTGCTTTGGTTTTTGTTTTTTTGCCCATGTTGGCTGCTATTTCTGATGCTTTGTCTATAGATGATTTTAGTTCTTTGAGGTCTGTCTTTTGGCAGGATGTGTATGCGTATGCGCCGTCTTTCAGGATTCTTATGCCGATGCCGAATGTGGCTGCGCTTGAGTTTGATTCTTCTTTGGTTGTTTTTGCGGAGGTTTCGCTTGATGTGGTTATTGCTCTTATGTCGCAGTAGTCGGATTTTACGGATGCATAGTCTATTGCTTTTTTCAGGATGTCTTGCGTGTCTATGTCTGTGTCTTGTATTTTTATCACCGGTTTTTGTTGATGAAAAATTGGGTGTCTTTTTTGTGTAGAATATTATTAGGGCTTATACATATAAATTGAATGTTTTTTTTGTGGCGGATAATAATATCTTATGTTGTGGGTTTTGTTGCTACTATGATTCTGTATTTTACGTTTAGGCTTAGAAAGAATGGTACTGATGAGTGATTTTTAGTGTCTTATGTTTTCTTTAAATGATATGCTTATAGGTGGTTTCGGCTGTGATAAAAGGTTTTTTGAATCCGGGTATGGATGGAGATTTTGAGAAAGTATAGGTTGACTTGGAGCGTATAATTGTGAAACTTGAGTTGAGTGGTTCTTCTGTTGAATATTGCTCGAGCCGTGAGCGTCTGTTTAATTTAGATTCAGGTGAATATGATTGTGTGCCGATTGGTCGGGCGCGATATAGTAATCCAGATACTGTGTTGGGTTTGAATTATCATATAATTCTGCTGAATTAAGTGAGGATATGTATTTTCGGATTACTGTGCCTTATAATGTCCCGGAGAGCCTTGTAGTTGAATATTGTAGAGTATGTAATGTTGCTAATACGAGAGCTTTGGATGATGTGGATATCGGGTTGTTGGATGAGAGCAGTTATTTTGTCAGGGAGGAGGATATGTGTATTTTAGAGTTGTGTGATGAGGAAACATTTCTGCGCTCTTTTCGTGGGTGGAATGAAGTTATTCACAGGTTGAAACATGGTGAACCTAAGGGACTTGAAATGAATAGGTTCTAGTGTCTTGTGTATTCTTGTGGGATTGTAGAATTTGATGTTCTGGTGTTCATGCGGGCGCGATTTGCATGTATTTGTGAAGTTCCACCAAGATCTCTGTTTCTGGTATTGATTTGTGGTCGCTGGGAGGGGTTTCATTTTCCCATGCTTCGAATGCTTCAAATATTGCGTATATTCCATGAGTTTCTATGGACTCTCTATAGTTTGGGTCTTCGGCTCTTTTAAGGTATTTTATGAATCCTTCAATGAGTTTATGGTTTGGCATGGTATCGTTTTTCTGGAATGGGTGTCTTCTTATCTGTTCTTTTTGGTTGCTACCCCTATTGTTGTTATTTTGTTTTTTTAT
>QMVA01000108.1 GCA_003660865.1 Candidatus Nanohalarchaeota archaeon
GAATGGACTAAAAGCGAGGTGAAGAAAATCATATTGCTTTTGAGACGTTCAGGATATCATCAGGCAGGAAACTTTCTTGACAGGCACATCGATCACTTAACAACCGCAGCAGAGTTGGCAATATCAAAAGGAATTCATGTGCCATGGACAACAAATAAAATCGAAAGAATGATGAAAGAAATAGGAAAGAGAACGAAAAAGAAGGGCATGTGCTGGTCGGAATCAGGTTTGATGAGGATCACATCATTGAACATCAAGAGGTATATGGTGCCGTTCAAGCAAAGGAAATATTTAATGTTGTTTGGTGATAGTATAGTTGACGTCGTTACTAAATGGACAAACTCTACCCAAAACCAAGAGACGTCAATCTATATGGTGAAGACATTTGTCCAAATAGTTATGTCTTCAACTATAAATGTGCGGGGATGGAAGTTTAACCAACTTTTGAACGCTACCAATTTTATAGGGGTCGTAAAAAATCAACCCCTTTGTTTTATGAGTTATAATCTTTATGTATATTTTTTATAACTCTGATGTGCTTGGTTTCATATTGTAGAGATATATTCTATTGGATAATTTATGGGTGATATTTGTACGATGCCTTGGTGCTGTTGCACAAGTCTTGACCAAATAGCTTGCTGATGTCGCTTATCGATTTTTAGTTATATTCTTAAAAACAGCAACAGTACCTATAATTCCCAATAGTTATGCAACATCACCCAACGCCTTAGGACAGCGGATAGAAATTTAAATGTTCTAATATTATCTTTGTCCGTTGATACTTATGGTTCTTTCAGACAGAGATATTAAAGAGCGCCTCAAAAAAGGAGAGCTTATAATAAAAGGCATTGACCTTGACGTACAGGTCGGGCCAAGTTCAGTTGACCTGCGCCTCGGCAGCAGGTTTCGTATGTTCAAGATGTCAGACCATTCAATGATTGACCCTGCAGATTATCATGACGAACTGATAAAAAAATGGGATGACGGGCAAACAGAAATTGAAGAGTGCACATATACCCGGCTTTATGTTTCCACAAAACCATTTATACTGCACCCCAGCGAATTCGTGCTTGCATCACTCAAAGAATACATATCAATACCCGATGATCTCGTCGGCAGGCTTGAAGGGAGATCTTCTCTTGGCAGGCTTGGTCTTATGGTCCACTCAACAGCCGGCTACGTGGACCCTGGTTTCTCTGGTCATCTTACTTTAGAGCTTGCAAATGTCGGCAAACTGCCAGTGAAACTATACCCCGGCATGAGGATATGCCAGATTGTGTTCCAGGACATGACCTCGCCTGCAGAGGTCCCTTATGGTGAAAAAGAAGGCTCAAAATACCAGGATGAATGCGGCGCTACCCAGAGCCGGATTAACGTTGACGCGGATATAAAATAGACTCTGGCGTAAGTGATTTTTAGAACTTTTAGTATGGGCAAAAATATCAAACAGGTGGTCACATGAATCTACTGAACTATAGAATTTTACTTAGAAAAGAGCCAGAGGGAGGTTATACTGTGATAGTTCCTTCTCTTCCGGGGTGCGTCACATACGGTAAAACAATAGAAGAAGCAATAGAGATGACAAAGGAAGCTATTGAGTTATATATTGAAAGCCTGAAAGAGCATGGAGAAGATATACCTACAGAAGAGGAAACATTGGAATATACAGTGATGGTCGAAGCTCATGCCTAAACTGCCTTCACTTAATCCGCAAAAGATTATCAGAGCACTTGAAAAGAAAGGATTCGTGCTTGACAGGATTAAAGGAAGTCATCATATCTACTATGATACCGAAACGAAAAGGAGAGTTGTTGTGCCTCTCCATAAGAAGGATTTGCCTAAAGGAACACTACTTGAAATTCTAAAGCAACCAGGCATAAGCAAGCATGATCTGGAGGAGTTATTATGAGTAAACAGAATTGTGGTTACTGATAGGGTTTTAGAATGTTTGATGAAATAATAAAAGAAATAGATGAAAAACAAGACGATATACTAGATAATCTAAATTTAGAAAGCATTAAAGTTTACTCATTTTTAAAAGAGGAGTATGTCAAAGGAAATATCCAAGATAATTCTGTTTTTCAGTTTGTTTTTAAATCATTTTATGGAATGAATCAAGCAGGTTTATCTAATGATCAAAAGATACGTTTTTTTGAATTATTGTCTGAACAGCAAGAAAGTTTAGAATATATTTTGTCTGAATTGTATGAAATACCAAGAAAATCAAATAAGAGCCATTCAATCCAGTTTAGTTTTACAACAAAGTTGTTACATACAATAAATAATAGTAAGCCGATTTATGACTCGAAACTTGCTAAATTAATAAATCAACACGTTCGGGGTTCTAATAAAAATGAAAAAATACTTTCCTGTCTTGAAATATACGATTTTTTAGAAAAGCTATATGCAAATATGCTTCAGGATAGGAAACTCGCAGATATTATCTCAAAATTTAGATTGAAGTTTGATGTTGATAAGGAAAATATTTCGGATACAAAAGTACTGGATTTTCTGATGTGGTCATTAGGAAAATTAAAATTAAAAAAAAAAGAAGACATTGAATGACTCATGATTTTACCTTTAAATCAACATTTTATTTATAAAAAAATACTGATTTTGATGGGCTATTCAAAACACCAAAATAATTTTGAAAGAACAGGGTTCATGATATGAACAAAGAAGAATTAATAGAAAAACCTGAAGATCTCGAATGGGAAGATTTCGAGGTGAAAGAAGCTAAGTCGGAAATTCCAAAAAGCAGTTGGGAGACTGTCAGTGCATTTTCTAATACTGCCAGTGGATGGCTTGTATTTGGCATTAAAAAAACAGGAAAAAAATATGATATTTTAGGCGTTGAAAATCCGGAAAAAATAGAACAGGACTTTACTACTATTTTGAGAAATGAAAGCAAGTTCAACCAGAAGATAAGAGTTAAATGCAGAAAACATATTTTCGAGAACAGGAATGTTATGGCATTTTATATTCATACCTCAGAAAAGAAACCAGTTTATTTTAATTCCAGGAAAAACACATTTATCCGAACCGGAAGTGGGGACCAAAGAGCAACAGACAATGAAATAGATGCAATGTATAGGGAGCAGGCATTTTCTTCAAAAGACAAGGAATTAACAGAATTTACATATGCAGATTTGGATGCAAAGACAATAGATGATTACCGGATATACTTAAATAATGTGAATCGGGAGTATAGATACAACAAGCTGTCTGCGAAAGAGATGCTTGAAAAACTACAGGTACTCATAAATGGAAAAGTCACTGTCGGGGGATTATTGGTTTTTGGAAAGCAGGATGATATTGATCATATTCTTACAGATTTAAGGATAGATTATCTTGAGATACCAGGTACTTCTTATTCCAATGCACCTACAAGATATACCTACAGGTTAAGTGAAGAGGTAAATCTCTTCAGGTTTTATTTCAGTATAATCGAGAGACTTGTCAAGAAAATAGATATTCCGTTTATAATGCGCTCTGACGGGCTGGCAACCAACAGGCAGCCGCAGATGACCGCCATTCGTGAGGCGCTTGTAAATCCTCTTATACACTCTGATTATTTCAGTACAATGAAGCCACGGGTACGGGTATTTCTTAATCGGATAGAATTTATGAATCCCTGTGCTTTGCCAAAAGATATTAAATCTATTATGAAAGAAGAATTTACACAGCCAAGAAATACGATTATTACCAGAATATTTCGGGCCATAAAACTGGCAGAAAATGCAGGTTCGGGATTTGACAAGATGTTCACATGCTGGAAGAGCTATTATAAGAACACACCAAAAGTTTCAGGAGAAGTTGATTATTATAGGATTGAATTCTACTTTGATTCTATTAGAACTTCGCAGAAGCAGGGGGTAGAAAAGGGGGTAGAAAATATTTCAGATAAGCAAAAAACAATTCTTGACCTTATTAGAAAAAATCCGCCAATCAGCAAGGAACAGATAGAAATACAGGGTGCTCTAACAAAGAAATCTGTAGATTATAATATACAGAAATTAAAAGACATGGGTTTGTTGAAAAGAATTGGTCCAGACAAAGGCGGACACTGGAAGATTATAAAAGAATAAACAAGAAAACATAGAATGTACCTGATGTTAAACGCGTTAATAGATGATACTCATGATTTCCGGAGACTACAAAATCATAAACAAAAAGGGCCGCATAGCCATTGACACACTCACAAGCCCAATTGAAGAATTCTTTCTTGATGAAGCATTTGTTGTGGGCTCACATAAAACAGAGAATCTGGGTGTAGAAAGAATTATAATTAACCTTGTAGCCAACCCAAATGTAAGAGCAATTATAATCTGCGGCAAGGAATCTTTTGGTCATTACGCAGGCCAGGCGCTAATATCTATATGGAAAGACGGGGTTGATAACGAGGGCAAGATCATTGGCGCAAAAGGCCCAATCCCGTATATCGAGAACATTGATGCCCATGTAATCAGCCATTTCCGCAAGCAGATACTTTATATTGAAGACATGATTGGTATCTGTGATGCTGATACAGTTCATACGCGCGCCCGCGAGATAACTGCGCGCAACATGCCTCCGTTTGATAAGCCTGCGCTTAATGTAGAAGGCATGGGTAAAAAGAAAAGCGCAAGAGTTGTATTGACCTGTTCAGAGAAACTGACAGTTGCGCAAGGGTTGGAAATAGACCCCCTTTCCTTTGAGATATCGTGTAAGTTATGATGATTTTTATGGAACATGATGATTTTTACGTACTAAGAAACCCTCGTCAGGGGATCGTGAAGGAAATATTGGCGTGGGCAAGCAAAAACGGGCTGAAGACAGATGTTGATATGCTGGAAGCATATAAAAGCTTCAGAAGAACAAAAGCAGACAAAGAATTCGGCGATGTACTGAACATGATAAATAAGGACTCTGTAGAGTATTTTAGAATAATACTCCGGAAACAGGAAAATTTGTTTGGAATATTGACAGATAAAATGGAAATCAAAGACATTCTTCAAATCGGCATCCGTGGGATAGATGTTGGCTCAAAAGAATATTTTATCTCTGTTTATCTTGATAAAGAAAAACTCAAGATACTAAAGGAAAAATATGATCTGGAAAAACTATAGATGTGGTGATATGCTTGGTGTTTTTAAGTGTTTACGATGATATCTGGGACTATCTTGATGAAATAGGTATACTTGAGGAAGTTCAGCTTATATTTGAAGACCTGATTGGAAAAGAGAGTTTTCCAAAACATCAATCTGTGGAATTATATCGCGATATGGTTCTTGAATATGCATTATTTAACTACAATCACGAAAACAAACTGCTGATTGAATATCTTTCAGAACATCTGCCGGATTCATTGGAAGAACGCGAAAGAAAACAATTCATGGAATTACTTGACACAAAAAGAAGAAATCTGGTATTTATTAAAAAAAGCAGCCGTGATGAAGCAGATATTTATGGTAAGATGATGTATGATTTCTATTTTAGGGATGCAGATACAGATGAAATTATAATCATAGTAAGTTCAACTGAACTTGAGAAGAAAGGACATGAGTTAAATATGAGGCTCATAAGAAATCCCAGTTATCCAAATGAACGATACAATGTAATTGGACTAATTCATACCCCCGACCAGCTA
>QMVA01000109.1 GCA_003660865.1 Candidatus Nanohalarchaeota archaeon
ATCATCATGGAGCGCTGCAAAGACGACACAGAGCGCGAATATTACATCCACATGACCCGCAAACTCCGCTGGATCAAGAACGTGCTGATACACCAGATAGAGAATCAGACATATGAGAAAACACTGCTTAACCAGACCAACCTCGAGCAAACATTTCCTGCTGAAATACGCAATCAGGCAAAACACGCAGTCAGGGATGAGTACACATTTGACTTCCTTGAACTCGGAATGAGCATAACGAATGCCAGCTTGAGCAGACTGCTCTCCAGAAAATTGAGCCGTTCCTGCGCGAAATGGGAGGAATATTTTCATTCACCAGCAGCCAATATCGCCTAAGTATCAACGACAAAGAATATTTCATTGACCCTTTGTTATTCCATCGCCACCTGAAATGCCTGATAGCGCTAGAACTCAAAATCGGCGAATTCATATCGGAATACGTAGGCAAGATGCAATTTTATCTTGCTGCATTGGATGACGAAGTAAAAATGGAAGATGAAAATCCTTCCATCGGCATTATCTTATGCAAATCCAAAGACAAGACAATAGTAGAATACGCACTGAAAGAATCCAATAAGCCAATAGGCGTCGCAGCATATCAGGTTGTTTCAACCCTGCCAAAAGAATTGAAAGACCAGCTGCCAGCACCTGAACAGATAACGCTATTCCTGGATGATGTAAAATAATAAAGCCTGCGAATTATCAATCCTCATCAAATTTCGGGCAATAAAACTTATACCCGCAGAACCGGCAATTATTATCATCCCCTGTAACATCAAACTCATGCTCATAATCATGAGCAATGCTTTTTGCAGCCTCAATAAGCTCACTTTTAACATCTTCAAGATTGAATCCACTGCCTCGCCCATTGTTTGTCACATTGCCATCATCACCAACATTCATCTCAACAGGCTTTTCAAGCCTGAGCATGTCAAGAGTCAGTCTGGACACCTTAAACCCCATCTTCTGAAGGCCAATCGCATAGAATCCAAGCTGCCATGACCTCTTTTTAAGGGATATAGTATTCTTGTTTGTCTTATAATCAATAATCTCCACGGATCCGTCAGCCAATACATCAATCCTGTCAGCAATCCCGTAGAACCTGAAACCATCAATCTCAAAAGAAAGCTTCACTTCAGTTTTCGACTTATCATCATACTTATCCTTGTTTCTTTCCCAGAAAACATCAATCAAAGAGTTGACATCATCAATATCCACACCATTCCATGCAGGATCTTTAATCATCTTTAGTGCATGCTCCACAAATTTCTGCTTGGAATTAAATCCTGACTGAACACCACACTCAAACAGCTTGTGGACAAATGAGCCTGTTGTGGCGCCGCCACCGCTCATATCAAAATCACCCCGCTCTGGCATCTGCAGGAGTTGCGCCAACTCAAATCATTTCGGGCAGTCATCATATTCTATGAGCCCCGTCGGGCTGAATGTGAACTCATCTGCCGGGAACACAAGTGATGAGCGGTTTTCTGCACACCTCAAAAGATGGCGCTCCAGTTCCTCATTATTGACTGCGATACCATTAAGCGCCCCGCTGAAATCCGTAATCTGCTTATCACGGCATACAACATAATTCATGATTCGCCCAACAATTGCATTGAAATCATCTGAATCAAGGGAATTGACCACCTGCTCTTTCAAAAGTAATTTGTATCTCTCATAGCTGCTGCATGGAGCCATTACTGTACTGGTCTCATCATCATCTTTAATCAGTTCACAGTTTGGATTCTCTGCATACTCTATGTCATCCAGAAATACTGATTGCCTGCTGGAATCCGGTTCACTGCTGTATGATCTTGCGTAAGTCAGGACCAGTTTGTCTTTTGCGCGGGTCCATGCAACATAGCATAGTCTTCGCTCCTCATACAAAAGCACATCCTTCTCATACTGCCTTATCCTTTTCTGTTTTTCATCTTCACATATCTCTCCCCATGAGGCAATCTCTGCCTTTAAGTCTGGCAGCAATTCCTTTGGGATCAATGGCTCATTCCTTGTCCTTGTGATTGGAAACCTGTTTTCTGCCATGTTTGAGACAATGACCAGATCATACTCAAGTCCTTTTGTTGCATGGATTGTCATCATCCGGACAGCATCAATATGCATGACCTTTGAGGATTCAACATCTACACCCAAGGTATCAATGATTTCAATATGCCTGATAAAATTAGATAATGTCTTTTCGTGCATTTCATAAAAGTTTTCTGCAATATCATAGAATTTCCTGAGATTCATCAATGATTCAATATTTGAAGTCGTGCGCTCATAAGTAAATGCCCTGTTCAGGCCGGACAACTCATAGATATCCAGGACAAGTTCAGGCAGTGATTTGTTAGAGACCGCAAGCAGTTTTTTCAGTTTCGATGCAACATATCCTGCAATCTTTTTCCCTTCTTCTGAAAGGTTCACATCTTCAAGTGCGCAGAGCAATGCCTCATCAATTGCGATATCATCACTGCGGCGCTTTTTGAGGTACCTGCCGATCTTCACAGAATCACCCGGGCTCAGTGTGTTGTGGTAATGGAAAAGGTCCCACCAGCTCTGCTCCCCTGTGCCGGATCTCTCAGCAATATTTGAAAGAACAGAAAGATATGCAACTACAGTCCTTATCTCTCTTCTCTGCATCATGTTTGTTCTGCCTGTTGAAATTACCGGGATGTTTTTCAGCTCCAGCGCATGCCTGATGATCTCTGATTGCCTGTGTGTCCTGTAAAGGATGCAGATATTGCTTTTGGATACTCCCTCATCAATTGCTTTTTCTACAAAGTCAGCTATGTATCTCGCCTCTTCACGTGAATTGGCAAGCTCAATGACCTTTACTTTTTCCCCGTCTCTATCTTGTGCATTTTGCACAAGGATGCAGTCTGATTCTGTTCCATAATTATTCTTTACCAGTTTATGGGCAATATTCAGGACAGTGTTGGGCGACCTGTAGCTTCGGTCAAGCTTGAACACATCACTATCTTCATTAACGCCAAAAGACTGCTTGAAATGCTCAAAGCTCTCCTTGTATGTGCCCCTGAAACCGTAGACTGACTGGTTCGGGTCCCCGACAACAGTTATGTTCCTATGCGCAGCAAGATATTCAATCAACTCAAACTGCACTTTGTTTGTATCCTGGAACTCATCCACGAAAATGTATTTGTATGTGTCTGTGTATTTATCTGAGCCAAACTGCCTCAACAATTGCAGGACATACTGGTTAAGATCAGAATAATCAAGAAGGTTCTTCTCATTTTTAAGCTCATCATACTTTTTCCACACATCAATGAATTCCCTGAACCGGCTGTATTCATCATACGCGCGAAGGAAAGAGGTAATTTCTTTCTTTTTTTCCCTGATAGCCCTTCTTTCATCAACAGTGTCATGCGGTTCAAGATAAAGCGTAGATAATTCTGTTCTTTGCTCTTTTGCATATTCATCCATCTCATGCCCGCAGCAGAGCGCAGCAACATTTTCTTTGAGATTGGCGCAATATTTCTCAATATCCTTCACAGATACTCCGAAATCCTTTGCAGAATGTATTGTTGTTACATATCTGTTGGACCAGTAAGGCGTAATCTCCAGGTGCTTATGCACCAGTATCTTTGCATCATCCGGCAAAAGAACGCAAAATCCCTCATCAATACCCACAAGATGCCCGTCTTCTCTCAGGACATCTGCGCAGAACGCATGGAATGTCCTGATAGTGACGGATGATGAGGTTTTTTCGCCTACTTTCTTTTTCAGTGAATTTGTGGCGCCATTTGAAAAAGTCAGGCAAAGTATCTCTTCTGGCCTGTATTTTTTGACAGTGTTTACCAGGTGGTTTATCTTTTCGACGATGGTGTGGGTTTTGCCTGTGCCTGCGCCTGCAAGCACAACGCATGGTCCTTCATCCTTCTCAATTGCCAATTCCTGGGATGTTTTCATTTTAAGCGCCTCTTCTGCATATTCTTTTTTTCTCATCTTCCGGCAGAAAGTTCTCATTAGAGATTATTGACTCGCCGAGATTTTCTTCAAGGTCTTTTCTTACTCTTTTTGCGATATTTCCGCCTTTGTTGGCTGAGGTCATGCATTGGGATACCCCGCACGAATCATCTTTTTTTGTGATGTCTGTAGTCGCTTTTTCACCGAACATAGTTAAAATTAACTCCCAGTCCGTCATATGATCCCTTAAATTCCGGTTCTTTTCCTGTATTCCTTTGAATTGCTTATATTCCTGAACTGTTTTTCCAAAGGTGGCTTTAGAAATCTCGTTTGTTAATATTGCAAAATTCTTATTTTTTATGACTCCCCTTTCTTTCCATTTTTAGCCATTCACCAACTGCTTTTGGCTAAAAAGCCGAGAGAGCAGCGCAAGCGGAGTGACCGGATTCCTCTGTCAATTCCTGCCTGACTGCAATACCTCTCAATCGCTTATCAATCCATTCTTTAGGATAACCTTTAACTTCATAGTATTCCTTTATCCTGTCCTGCCCGATTTCAGGGCCCTCTATCTCCTGTATTCTTTCATAGCCGACCTGCGCCAGCCATTGCTTAAACGGCTCTGCTTTTTTGGAAGGAATTGACTGGATTATTCTGAAAAGTGATTTTGTGTTGGCGCAGTCTGTAAGCCTCATTTTGCCATCAGGAGCAGGTAATTTCAAAGGGTTACAAATTGTAACCAGTTGATTTTCTCTGTGTTTCAGGACTTTCCAATAATTACGAGGATTAGGGCTATCAGTTAATGCCTGAATAATATCTACTACTGAAAAATACTATTCATCATTATACCAAAGTCTCCTGATATTCTTGCCCTGAAATACAACCAATGCGCTATCTGAATTCATTTTCACACCCATCAACTAAATTACCGCCTGTAAGTATATATAGCTAATTGGTACAACATGCCGATAGAATACTTTTACGCATCAGCTTCATGCATTTACCCTACCAATATATTCAATCTGCGCCAAATCCACACTAATTGATGCAACGCGCATGCACCCCCGACCCCACCCTGCATTCAGATTGACCCGACACACCCTCATGTCATCATAGCGCTCTTCCTCATAAATCGACAAAGAAACATCTTTGTACTTCCCGATTGTGAATTTTTCGAATCCCCGCAGCGCAAGTAAATCTTCAGTAAATACTTCTTTTTCCTTGAAATTCTCAAGCGCAGTCAAAGTATTTTGGACTCTGCGGCACTGCGCAGCCTTCTTAACAATATCAGTCACATCCTCAGAACTTTCATAACGTGTGACTTCATCAAAACAGGGCACTTTCCCATACACTATCCCCTTATGTAAGATGATATCCTTGCGCGAACTTTGGAACAATTCCAGAATATATTTTGGCAGGAGTACATTATAGTGGTTTTTCAACGGTTTTTCAGTGTAGATTGCTTCGTGGCGATGACTACCGATTATTTCCGGGAGTTTCAGCTTTTTGAACCGCGCAATGAAGATTATTGGGAAGTCTTTCAGGGTATTGAATTTTCTCGCGCATGTGGGGCATCTGTCCATGTAGATCACGACCTTTGAGGTAATGGCCTATACATTATGGCCATATCCAACAACTTCATCTTTGGAAAATCAGGTTTCAAATGAAACTCCCTAAATACATCCTTCACA
>QMVA01000110.1 GCA_003660865.1 Candidatus Nanohalarchaeota archaeon
ATCCTTGAATAGATTCATGTTTCATCACCCTAAAACATTATGTGCTAAACCACTATTTAAAGTTTATTGGGTGATTTCATTTTTTAGAAGTAGCATCACGTCTATTTTGGTGGGGTACCAAAAACCAACACATATATAATTCAAAAAATCAACTAAACCCCATGCTAGAATACATAATCTTCATACTAAGCCTCGCAGCCCTTCTATACAGCGCAAAACTCATCACAGACTCAGCCATCCACTTCGCAAAAGTCCTCGGCGCATCAGACTTCATCGTTGGCGCAACAGTCGTAGCCCTCGGCACATCCCTCCCCGAACTCACATCCTCAATCGAGGCAATGCGCAGCGGTCTTCCCGGGATAGTAATCGGCGACGTCATCGGCTCAAATATCGCAAACATCGCCCTCGTCCTCGGCATAACAAGCATATTCTACATCATCAAAACCAAAAGAAACATCCTCAAAAAAGATATCCCCTTCCTCTTCATCTCCGCATTTGCAACCCTTGTAGTCCTCATAGACTTCAAAATAACATTAATCGAAGGCATCCTACTCCTGGCAACCTACATTGCCTACCTTGCATACTCAATCAAAATACACAAAGACCACGACAGACACAAAAAAGCAAAACTAAAACCATCATCAATACCCTTATTTTTCATCGGCGTGGCAGGCATCATCTACTCCGCAAAATACCTCATATCCTCATCAACACTCATCATGTCCTCCCTTGGCATAAGCGAAGCAATCATAGGATTCATCCTCATTGCAATCGGAACCTCCCTCCCCGAACTCGCAACATCCCTAGTCGCCGCAAGAAAAGGCAAAACCGACCTCATGATAGGCGACATAATCGGCTCCAACACATTCAACTCACTGGTCGTCCTCGGCGCAAGCTCATTTATAGAAACCGTCTCAGCCCCATCTTCATTCATAACCGCCGCCATCCCCTCAATGCTCCTCCTGACAGTATTCCTTGCATACGTAGTCTACGACAAAAAAATCACAAAACTCGAAGGCGCAACCCTCCTCGCACTCTACATAATTATTCTCGCAGTAATCCTGTAAAACCATACAAAACTCCAGTCTGTACCACAAATATAAAAATCACCCCAAAATTCCTAACGCATACAATCATCAACAATCAAAACATCGTGCATACAAAATTCAAAAACAACACAAAAAACATATAAGCACAACATCCCATAACTCTACACAGGAGACAAGATACGATGCCCCAAACACTAAAAAAACGAGAACAACAAGTCCTATTCGAACTACTCAAAGACGGCAGGATGCCCGACAAGCACATAGCCCAAAAAATAAAGACCACACAGCCCACAGTCACAAGAATAAGGCAAAAATTAGAACGCACCGGCTACATAAAAAGCTACTCGTGTATCACAGACTTCAAAAAAGTAGGCATCAGCATGCTAGTCGTAACAATGTTCAAATGGGCAGACTACTCAATAGAAAAAGAGCAGGATGAAGCCAAAAAACACATCATGCACATGCCCGAACTCCTCTCACTCTCAAGAGGCGAAGGCATGAGAGGAAAAACAAACATAATCATCTCAGCCCACAAAAACTTCAAAGCATACGAAGACTTCGTACGGACACTCAGGAAAAAATGGGGAAATTATGTAAAAGACATCGAATCATTCATCTCTTCATCCGACGGCATCACAAAAGTCTTCGACCCCTCAGAATGCATCATAGACATACTCTCAAAAGACGATTGACTATACAATAAAAAGAGGAAATACAAATGATACTAATCTGCCCAAACTGCCACACCCCATGCGAACTAAAACGAGGCGAAAGACAGGTAATATGCCCCAAATGCGGTCATGTCTGCAAACTGACAGACTCCCCACTCACAGACTCAAGAGACTTCATAAGCTAGAAATTCTATCCGAAAAATCCAAAATCTTCCCCTCATTATTCCTAAACTTCTCATTACCAATCTCACACAAGAACTCAACATACCCATCATCAACCATCAGCCTGCCCTCCTTGCCGATAGGCGCATAAAGCGCATCCACCCCCATAATCTCCACAATGATTCGCGGCTTGATCTGGTACATCCCCGACCTCTTCAGCCCCGTCATCTGGCACACCTTAAGAATTCTGCTCGCAGAATCAATATCCTTGCACCCCACATGAAGAATCACCGGGTCAACCCTAAAAAAAAGAATATTATTCCTATAGTCTCCAATCGCACACATCACATCCGAAAAACTCACCGTCCTGTGCCACTTCCCAAGAAACCTATACTCTCTCTTCTTATTATCCGCAGTAGATTCCGCAACAACAATCCTGCCATAGCACGACGACGTAGTATAATAATCAGAAAGCGCATTAATCTTCCGAAGCAAAAAGACAATCTTCTCATCCACCATCTCTCCGCTTACCGCACCACGAAGACTCCTAAGCGCAGTATCCTTATAATCCTCAAACATAACTCAATATACTGCCCCGTTATTTAAGAAATTATCCATAACCTACAATTCCTGCGAAATCGTCTTCAGCCGTTCAATATTGCCTCTAATCTCAGCGAGATCATCATCCCTCCTGCCGCTATTATTATACTGCAATATCTTCTCATCCGCGCCCTTTTTGATATCTTTCCTCAAATTATTGACAACAGCCCTAATCTGCTCCATAGAATCCTGCATACCAGACATACCCCAGATGTCTTTTTTAAGCATTGCTATCTCCTTTTTTAATTCATCCTGCCTTTTGCCGAACACTGCAATCTCTGTGCGCCCGACCTGCCCCATTGACATTTCATCAACCCTCTTATAAACCTCATCCACCCTCTTCTCCACTCCCTGCAACGACTTCCTTGACACCATATTCCTCTCAAGCTCTTCACAAGCCTTATCTGCATCCTTGTTTTTCGAAACAGATTTCATCTTCTCCTCAACAGCATCAATTCTCCTATTAGCCTCTGCAACAATTTCAGAATCCTGACCCTCTTTCCACTCTTCCACTTTTGCGTCCACCGCCCTCTTCACCATTTCATCAACATCAATCCCTTTAACAATCTCCTTTTTGAGCTTAACCTCATCAACACTCCCTTCTCCAACTTTAGCCAACAAATCATCCATCTGGTTGTGTATATTATCCAGCGACGCCATCTTCTCTCTCAGGCTCTCAACCTCCCTGCATGCCTTCTTGTCTCTTTTCCTGATATCCTCAACCTGCTTGCACAGTGCAGAAACACGCTTATCCGTCCCTTTTCCACCCGGAACCTGCGCCCCGCCAGAAAAAAACTTACCAAAGATACCCGCATGCAGATTATCCTTGCCCCCGTTTTTCGAGATTGGCCGCGCATACTTAGAATAGCGCTTATCCAACTTATCAAGCCTCGCACCAAATTCACTAATCTGTCTCTTGATCATGTCCTGTTCTCTTGAATCAGAATAGTGCGATATTTTTTCCTTCAGCCCGTCAATATCATTCCTAAACAACTTCATATTCTCAGACAAATCATTATCCTTCCCAAAAACATCCTTCTTCTTCTTTAACTTTTCAACTTCCCTCTGAACATCGTACTCACGCTGTTTCAGATTATCCATCTGATTTTTCAATTCAGAAACCGTCTTATCCAGACTCGACAACTTTGAAGAATCAACCTTCTGTTTCCCGTCTTCCCATCCAAACGGGCTTACAAGCTTCCTCAGTGTCAATGCGCCACTGCTGCTATTATCACTTTTTGACATTACATCCAGCCGTTTTTCAAGAATATCTATCCTTTTTTTAGTATATTTAAACCCCCCGAGAATCGAGTCCATATATCCTGAATCTTTCAGTATCTGCGCCTTTGAATCATTAAGAGATTTTTCTATATTATCAAGCATCTTCATTTTATCTTCAATCTCTTTGCGCACCTCAATAAACTGCTCGTAATTCATATACTGATCTGCCTGCAGAACAAAATCATCAAAAGCAGAATGCATATCCATTACATGTTCCTCAAGATCACTCAGTCGCACAGAAACACTATTTATATCCACTGCCGCCACTCTTGTTCTCTTTTGTATTTCCGGGTATTTTATTGTCTCATCCGGTGTCTTTAACTGCTTTGACACCTCAGAAAAATTAGAGTCAATGTCCTGTGATTGTCTCTTGCGAAGTTCATTACCCGGAGGCACTTTACATTCTATTTCTTCCGGTTTTGAAACAATTTCCTTCACCCCGAATATGTGCGCAATTTTATCTTTCATCAAGCCACCAAGACCCTTGGTTTTTGCTAATGTTTCATTTTTCTTAAGCATAACAGAAGAATGTCTCTGGCCTTCACTTCCACTTTTTTTAGAAGAGAAAGGTAGATTTGGAAGACTGCGATTATCCTTCTCTCTGATATTCATCGCACGCTTCTCTTTTTCTTTCATCTAATGATCCCCATCACAAAACAAATCACGCAATTCATCCCATTACAATCCTCGCATCCCCTGCCACAGCTACCTTTTCATTCACAAACAAAGGATTGATATCCAATTCCACAATATCTCTCTCTTTTTCAACCATATTCGATATCTTCACAAGAGTATCCGCAAGCACCCTTAGGTTCACTGCCTTCTGCCCGCGCACCCCCGAAAGGACATCATGCGCCTTAATCTCCAATATCATCTTCTCAGCATCGTGGCGCGTAATCGGTATCACCCTAAACGACACATCATGCAGTAATTCAACAAATATCCCCCCGATACCAAACATCAGCACCGGACCGAACTGCGGATCCTGCACTGAGCCGACAATGACCTGCCTCCCGCAAAGAGTTTCCTCAACAAGAATCCCATCAACATTGATATTTCCATGCTCCCGCGCATTACTATGTATCTTCCCGTAGCTTTTCCTGACCCCCTCTGCATCATCAATATTGATAATCACCCCCCCTACATCCGTCTTATGCAGCATATCCGCGGATATCAGTTTCAAAACAACAGGATACCCTATTCTTTCCGCATACTTGACTGCCTCATCCTCGCTTCTCGCAAGCTCTGCCCTCGGAAGCTTTATCTTATACTTCTTAAGCAAAACCCTGCAATCATACTCCGTTAGTTTCTGCATAAATTCACCGTAATTTATAGACCTTCACAAGCTCAGAAAAAGACCTGAACTCAACAACCTCGTCCTTCATATAAGTCGTGAGATAGCGCTGCACAGTAGACTTGGATATCTTGGTCTTTCTGGAAACCTCCATTGCCCACAACCCCTCTTTGGCTCCGATAAGCGCTTTTTTAATCTTCTTGATCTTCACAGGATCCGGTCCTTTATGTCGTCCCATAACACATAATTAGGGTGTTTGTCCTATATATAATTTTATTGCATACCTCCACGACACATACAACCGCAACATTCCTCTCCGTAAGCAAGACACACCAGATACTGGCATGCATTACATTTTACTTGCATCTCGCATTACATACTACAATACTGCATCGCATAACATTACCTGCATTACATTACCGCACAAATTACCTGCATTACATTACCGCATACATTACCTGCATTACATTACCGCATACATTACCTGCATTACATTACCGCATACATTACCTGCATTACATTACCGCA
>QMVA01000111.1 GCA_003660865.1 Candidatus Nanohalarchaeota archaeon
ATATCCTTGAATAGATTCATGTTTCATCACCCTAAAACATTATGTGCTAAACCACTATTTAAAGTTTATTGGGTGATTTCATTTTTTAGAAGTAGCATCACGTCTATTTTGGTGGGGTACCTAGATTGATAATCTTTATATAAGAGATGCTACCATAGAGATAGTTGTATGGTTATATCAAAAGATATCAGACAAATTGTAGGGACTTATGATGGCGCCAATCTTGCGAATATACTGAATAATATACAGCGGATAAATGGATTTTTGTCGCATAAGATTGTGGATTATATTTCTTTTGAACTTAAGATACCTTCTTCGAAGATTTATGAGACTGCAAGTTTTTACTCGTTTTTCTCGTTTGAAAAGAAAGGCGCGCATGTTATCAGGGTGTGCGACAGCATGACGTGCCACATGAAGGGATCCTCTGTGTTGGAGACTATTAAAGATGTTACGGGGCTTGGAGTAGGGGAATATAATGACCGGTTCAGGGTTGAGGTCACATCGTGTATCGGGTGCTGTGATAAAGCGCCTGCTGTGCTTCTGGATGATGTTGCATATACTGAGCTTGATGATGTTAAGGTCAGGAAGATACTTGAGTGTGTAGATACTGTTTCTGCGGGTGCTATAGTGGGGCGCTGTGATGGTTCTTTGAGGATTCTTAAAAAGACGCGTTTCCGGGCGCTTAAAAAAGCTAATGGTATGAGCCCTTGTGAGGTTATAGAGGTTGTGAAGAAGTCCGGTCTTCTTGGGAGGGGCGGTGCAGGATTCCCGGTGTGGATGAAGTGGGATGCGGTAAATAAAAGCGCGGGGGAGGGAATACTTATATGTAATTTTGATGAAGGTGAGCCGGGGACATTTAAGGATAAGTTTATTCTTCTGAATAATGCGCAGACGCTGATTGAAGGGATTGCGATCGCATGTTATGCGATTGGCTGTGGGCATGCTTATATTTATTTCAGAAGGGAGTACTCTTACCTGAAAGAATTGCTGCAAAGTGCTATTGATTCTGCTCTTAAATATGTTCGCGATCTTGAGATCGAGATTATTGAGGGGGCAGGAGCGTATATATGTGGCGATGAGACATGCATGTTGAATTCTATTGAGGGCAAGGCAGGTAGACCAAGACATAAGCCGCCTTTTCCTGCACAAAGAGGGTTGTGGGACAAGCCTACGGCTATAAACAATGTTGAGACATTGACTAATGCTGCGCTGTTGTTTGATGATGAGGGATGGAGTGGTGAGTATAGGCTGTTCTCTGTTTCAGGTGATGTCAAAAACGCAGGGGTGTTTGAGGAGAAGATAGGGATATCATTTGGTGAGCTAATCAAAAAAGCCAATCCTATAGGTAAAGTAAAGGCTATTTTTTTCGGGGCGGCTGGCGGATGTGTACCGTATGATGATGAAAGATGTCTTGATTTTGAGGATATTAAAAAGGCAGGGGCAATTTTGGGTTCATGCGGTATAATCGTTGTTTGTGAGAATCGGAGTATTGTTGAGTTGTGCCGTAATATCACGCGGTTTTTTGTTTATGAGAATTGCGGCAAATGTACGCCGTGCAGGGATGGGAATTACCAGATACTTAAGATCTTTGATAAGATCATTGATGGTGATGGTGCTGTGGAAGATATTTCTGTGCTTGAGGAGTTATGTTATTTTGTCCAGGATTCTGCTTTCTGTGCGCTCGGTCAATCATCGTGCAATCATATCATATGCAGTCTGAAGTATTTCAGGGATGAGTTTGATGAATTATGTAAGTTACGGGCAGGTTGAGGGATAGTCTATCACAGTGAATATGAGGATTATTATGAAAATTAAGATTAATGGTATGGATATTGAAGTTCGGCATGCAGATACTATACTTGAGGCTGCGCTGAGAAATGGTATTGATGTCCCTAACCTCTGCTATGATCCTGACCTTGCGCCAAATGGCAGTTGCAGGATGTGTATATGTGAGGTGAACGGCAGGCTTATGACTGCCTGCAATACTTTCGTTGAAGAGAATATGGTTGTTGAGACTGAATCGGAGAGGGTTGTGTCCTCAAGGAAGATGAATATTGAACTTTTGCTTGCAAGGGCGGATGAAAGGAGTAATGATAAACTGCTTGAGCTTAAGGAAAAGTATGGTGTGGATTGTTCGCGGTTTTCACTGGCAGATGAGAATGCCAGGAAGGATGAGTCAAGTCTGTCTGTTGTCAGGGATAGTTCTAAGTGCATTCTTTGCGGGAAGTGCGTAAATAAATGCCAGCAGACGCAGAATGTCAATGCAATATGTTTCAGGGGGCGGGGCAGTGATTTGCGTGTCGGGACCGCATTTGATGTTCTGTTAGATGATACTGTGTGCGTGGATTGCGGGCAGTGCGTTCTTGCGTGCCCTTCGGGTGCTTTGTCTGAGAGAGATGATATTTTGAAAGTCAGGGCGGTTATCAAGGATCCGCTGAAGCATGTTGTTGTGCAGACTGCTCCTGCTATCAGGGCGTCTATCGGTGAGGAGTTTGGTATGGCGGCAGGTACTCTTGTTACGAAGAAGCTTGTCGGGTGTCTTAAGACAATAGGGTTTGATACTGTTTTTGATACGGATTTCGGCGCGGATCTCACTATTGTTGAGGAATCTCGGGAGTTTATTGAACGTATTACCTGTACTGGTGTTTTGCCGCTGTTTACTTCGTGCTGTCCTGCGTGGGTGAAGTATGTTGAGTTGTTTTATCCAGAGTTTATTGATAATCTTTCGTCATGCAAGTCCCCGCACCAGATGGAGGGGGCTATGGCTAAGAGTTATTATGCAGAGAAGAAGGGCATCAAGCGGGAAAATATTGTTGTTGTCAGCATCATGCCGTGCACTGCCAAGAAATATGAGTGCTCGCGACCGGAATTGAGTGTTGATGGGTGTGCGGATGTTGATTTTGTGCTTACTACGAGAGAGATTGCGCGATTTATGAAGCAGGAAGGTGTTGATCTTAATGATGCTTGTGAATGTGAGTATGATGATCCTCTTGGCGAGTCCAGCGGTGCGGGGACTATTTTTGGTGCGACGGGTGGGGTGATGGAGGCTGCTTTGAGGACTGCTTATGAAGAGGTTACGGGTTCGGGTGTGACTGATTTTGAGTTCAACCAGATTCGGGGGCTTTCGGGAATTAAAGAAGGGGAGATCATCATGAAGGGCAAGACTTATTATTTTGCTGTTGTTCATGGCCTTTTTAATGCAGGGAAGCTGATGGAGATGCTTAAGGGAGGGAAGAAATGCAAATATCATTTTATTGAGGTTATGGCGTGCCCGGGAGGGTGTATTGGAGGAGGTGGGCAGCCTAGGCCAACTGATGATGAGATCAGGAAGAAGAGAATTGAGGCATTATATGATGAAGACAGGATGCAACAGTTCAGGAAATCACATGAAAACCCGTCTATAAAAAAGATTTATGAGGAGTTTCTTTGTAAACCTCTTTCTGAAAAGTCTTATATGCTGTTGCATACTAAATATAGCAGGAGGAAGATTGGATGATGAATTTTAAAGGTTTGGTTGATTCGGTTGTGGATATTGCTGATCTTCGGATTGGGTTAAATCGCTCTACTGTGGGAGATGCTGTGGAGTTTAGCCTGTATTCTATGACTGCTTATTTTATGCCACTTCTTATATCCCAGCAGATATTTCTTGGGGCGGCGGTCAATTCTATGCTTGTGTGCGGAGCGCTTTATGTTGAGGGGAAAAAGCTGATTCCGCTGATTGTTCTTCCGAGTATCGGTGTTTTGTCGCATGGTTTTTTGTTCGGGTCTCTTAGTGTCTATCTGTTTTATATGCTGCCGATCATATGGATTGGGAATGCTGTTTTTGTGTTTGTCATAAAGGCTGTTTATCTTAAAAAGAAGAGTCATTTTGTTGCAGGTATTGCATGCGCTTCGGTGTTAAAGTGTTTGTTTTTGTTTGGCTCTGCTTTTGCTTTGTGTTCTTTTGGTGTTGTGCCGCAGATGTTTCTTGTTGCTTTTGGGGTTGTGCAGTTTGCTACGGCGTTTTCTGCGGGGATGATTGTGTGGCCTGTGAATTATCTTAGGATTCGGTTTTTTGGGTAGATGATTGTTTGATGTTGGGTAATGATATTACATTTATAATCCGACATGTTCTATTCTTATTTTTTCCACAATTTCCCTTGTTTTTTTTAAATCATTTTCAAATTTCTTTGAAAAATGCAGTGCAATTACTTGAGCATCTTTCTGAGATATTTCACCACTACTGTCTATCATTTTTTTTCTTTTTGCAAAGCCTACGATCTTGTCAGAAACAGATGATTTTTTTCTAATCATATTTTCTATATTTTTTAATAAGGGATTGTAAATTTCAGGTGTTACTGATTTGGCAAACATGTAGAATCTCTTTGTATAACCATACAAAGCATCATCATCGAATCCCTTATATGCACTTGACTTTTGAAGTTTTTCTCTCACAAAAATGTGGGGAGGGATATACATTATTCCATTGTGTAATTTGAAAGAGTCTTTGATTCCTATATCCGATGGTATTACTTCTATAAATTCTCTCTGTATTTTCTTAAGGCACGATTTTAACAATACTGAAACCCCTAAAACAATACTCATGTAATTCATATCCATGCCTCTTTGTTCAAGAGTTCCGTGTTTGTTAATCTTTATGGGATTCCATGAAATGTCTAGTTCTGTAGCATACATACGACCAAAATTAACGTTTTTATCTGCTTTTTTAGCTGCTCTTTTCCATCTCTGTTGTCTTCTTTTTATGCTTCTTATAAGGTCTGTTTCTGTTTGTTTGTACGGCGGAAGAGCACCTACCTGCTGGAAATTACTGTACAGTCCCGGATATCCTAATTTTTTCCCGCCGCGATATATAAGCATTCTTGAATCTTTAGCCAATAGCTTTCCTTCAAAGAAAGGAGACGACTGCGTAAGGAGAGTCAATATGGGATCTATGGCAATTTCGAAATTATAAGTGTTCAGAAGACTCCTTTTAAGTTTGCTGTCTATTAACAGTCTCAGGTTTTTCTTTTCATAGTCAAAAACACCCTTTGGAAGAGCATAATAGTGATGAAATCCGACTGCTTTTGTTGCGAGAGAAAAATTTTCCACTCCGAATATTTT
Organism: Candidatus Nanohalarchaeota archaeon; assembly: GCA_003660865.1. Taxonomy (GTDB): domain Archaea; phylum EX4484-52; class EX4484-52; order EX4484-52; family B79-G9; genus B79-G9. The sequence goes on from QMVA01000111.1 coordinate 5,101, forward strand.
TTCTTTTATTTTATAGTTACCATTAATATCCGGTGTAAACCGGGACTCTGTTTTCCCGGGATATGTGCCGAACGGGTAAACTCTGAGTTTATTTTCCTTTGCTACGCGGATTATAGTTTCTATGGTGCCTATCATTTCTACTGCAGGATTATATGCATTCATGTGCGGGTAACATCCTGTCTCAACCATATTCAAACCGCATTCTTTCACAACATTAATTTCAGGATATTTTGTCTTGATTTTATTTATCAGGTCAAGACCCTTATAGGAGAGTTTACCTTTTTCGTCTATAATATGCAACTCTATCTCTAATCCTACCATCGACCTCTTTAATCTCCTGTTTAACACATACAAATCATCAAAAATTATAAATTACCTGCGGATGATGACGATTTTTGATTGTCATGCATTCCCAAAAAACAGAAAGTAGATACTCAAAAAGGAATTTTAAAC
>QMVA01000112.1 GCA_003660865.1 Candidatus Nanohalarchaeota archaeon
AAATCGGTAGCTAAAGGGTTCAAAGAGAATATGAAGATAATCTTTGATGATTTTCTTCCGAGATGGAATTATACGGTGGTTCCACAATGAGAAATACGGAAGTTATTTTGTTCTCGTTCCTAACGGACCAGTTCTTCAAAATCCATAAACGCTCACCTCAATTTATGATACCTATGTGATAACTATATCAAACTGATTTATTATTTCATCAATATATTTAATAATCTTGTGGTGATAACACACCAATTTTTGGGGGCTTTTTTGGTTTGTGAGTGCTTGGGCAGATTTTGTTTAGGGTGCATTTGGGGTTTCTTGATTTGCATGTATTTCTCCCGTGGAATATGAGGAGGTTTGAGTGGGTGCGCCAGTTATTTTTTTTGGGGGGGTTTATTCGCATGAAGAGTGTAAGAAAACTATATAAATTTAGAGAGTGGTTTATTATATGATAATACATAGTGAATCGGAAGAGTTAGATGAAAAGTAGTGGTTGACTATAATATGAAAAATACAGGTGAAATGAATTATGAGTACTGCAACACTGGAACAGGTTGATGAGAATATTTTGGCTGTGAAACAGGAACTTGATGAAATAAAGGATTATATTAAAGAAGAATATATGGAATTGTCTGATGAAACTAAAAATAAAATTGAGGAGCCCAGAAAAAGACCTATTTCTGAGATGAAAACACATGAAGAGATGGAAAGGAAATTCTTATGATATTCGAGGTCAGATGGGATTCTAAAGCAGAGGAAGAACTTGAGAAGTTGCCGGAGGATGTTTCCAGAAGAATTTTGAAACGGGTAAGGTCTGTTGTTGAAAGTGGAAAAGGGATTGAGTCTCTTAGGGATTTAAAATCAGGATTGGGGATTATAGAGCACTTGTAGATATCTATTATAATGACAGTATGATTATTGTGAGAACTGTTAATCACAGAAAAAGAGTATACAAGCGATAGTTGTGAGATGACAGCGCGGTTGGTTAAAAATGGGTATTGTATATGCTGGCGCTTGGGCAAATGTTTTTGAGGGTGCATTGAGCGCATTTTGGGCTTCTTGATTTGCATGTTCTTCTCCCGTGGAATATGAGGAGGTTTGAGAGGGTGCGCCATTTGTTTTTCGGGGTTATTTTCATGAGGTCTTTTTCTATGTTTTTTGGGTCTTTTTGGTCTGTGAGGCCAAGGCGTTGGCTTATGCGCGCTACGTGGGTGTCTACTGCTATGCCTTCGTTTATGTTGTATGCTTCGCTTAGGACTACGTTTGCGGTTTTTCTTGCTACGCCGGGGAGGGTTATGAGGTCTTTCATTGTTTTGGGGACTTGTGAGTTGTATTTTTCTGTTATTATTTTTGATGAGACGATTATGTGTTTTGCTTTGTTTCTATAGAAGCCGGTTGAGTGGATGTCGTGTTCGAGTTGTTTTTGGTCTGCGTCTGCGAAGTCTTTTGGGATGATGTATTTTTTGAATAGGGTTTTTGTTACTATGTTTACGCGGGTGTCTGTGCACTGGGCGGAGAGGATTGTTGCTACAAGAAGCTGGAAGGGGGTTTTGTGGGTTAGTTCTGTTTTCGGGTTGGTGGGGTAAATGGAGGATATTTTTTTTAGGATTTGGGTTATGCGTTGTTTTTTGTTCATGTCCCTGATTTTGTTTTTGATTTATTTATTTATTTTTTGAATTATAGCACCCCAATAATGTTTTGCTTGTCATGTTAAAATACACAAACATAGCACAAGCTGCATTATTTTCTTGGTTTGCTATAATTGGATGAATTCTTAAATAAAATCCATCCTGTTCCAACACCAACAGCAAGGGATATTAATGAAAGAATTACAGTAAGCTGGTAATTTGGTTGGGTAATTGTTGCGATTCCCCTTTTAGACTGATCCAATTGCCCTTTTATTGTCTGCATTGTAGCATCAAAACTGCTTTGTGTCTTTATGAGGTGTATGTTTGTCATTATAAGCAAAACCAGCGACAGGCTAACTAAAATTATCAATATATTTTCTTTCATTTTATCATTTTCCTGCAAGCCATAAATTCACATATCCTAATTTTGGTATAACAATCACGATTCTGCCTAAAATATCATTTTTTTCTACAGCCCATTGGTCAGGCACAATTGTTTTGTCTCCTGCTGTTCTGAATACTTCTCCGTCAAGCGATGCAATGATTCTGTGTATGTAGATATCGTCATTCACATTAAATGCAATTATGTCTTGTTCTGTATATATATTTTCTTTTTTTATAATGACTATATCTCCCCGATAGAGTGTGGGCTCCATTGAATCAGATAGTATGGTGGCTGTGAAGTGAGGTGTCTCAAGATAACAAACTGCCAGTGAATATGCTACAATCAGGCAAATGACAATCATACAGGTATATTTAAGAAGAGATGCTTCATCTTCATTAGTCTTCAAAAACGACATAAGTCTATTTTGGCGGAAACATATTTATACCAGTCCCTAAATAAATAGTATATGTCTTCTAAACTTAAAGATAAAGAGTCAAAATCTTTACTTGAAAATAAAGTATTTCACGCAGCAGTTATAGTTTCTATAATTCTTCTGTCTTCAGCTGTCTTTGTCTCGCAGACGGACAGGATTTTCGGAAAAGCTGCGACAGGTACGCCGATTACAGGGACAATTGTGCTTTTTGATCAGGGTGGTGGTGATGGAATAAAATCATTTTTTAGTAAAATATATTTACCGAGGGCGTCTTGCATTGCCTATGCGAATTATTGTTTTGGAGATGGAACTCTTAGCAGTTACTGTAGGTCGAAGCGGATATTTAGTCCCGGGGGAGACAATCAGTTTGTTGTTGAACTTAAGGGGCCTGGCACTGAGCTTGGCAAAAGTTCGTGTCATACAGGAGATAGTAGCCCGGTATATAGTAACAATTACACCAAGAAGATGGATTATTCATACATTTATGTATCGTGTATCTCTGGGCATTCGAAATATACGTCTTCCTCTGCAAAAGTTACTCTGGAGGGTGGTGACGTGATTCTTTACTCTTACGGTGGTGGTTCTGATTCAGAATCGGTTTTAGGTCCAGTAGGCTCTGTTTTCACGGAAGAGTGCAGTGGTGGCTCGTATAATACTTATAGTAAGGCAACTGTAGTGGAATATGACGGCGAACTTGGTGGCCCGTTAGGACATCTTGATGTGACTTATGTGTGCCCTTAACTCGCACTCTTGTAAGTTGCACATTTAGATACAGATTTTTGCGTTGATGACTACATTAGTCGTTACATGCATTTGCTGGGTTCTGATGAGGTCTCTGAATTTTTTCAGGGATGTTAAATCATCCTGCAGCCCAGATTTCCATTGCAGACAAGTCATAGAATTGTGTTTTTGTACTTATAATGTAGATTTGAAACCATCAAAAAAAGAAAAAAAGGTACTCTTAATGGAAAAATTCATCATACCCAAAAAACCGTTAGATTGATATAGGGTTGAATACAAATAGTTACTATGGTTAATATGGTTAAAAAAATAGTTATTGTTATTGTTGTTTTGCTATTAGTTTTCTTTAGTTCTATTTCTTTTGTAGATGCTTCATCTGCTGCAATTTGTCGCGTGCCGGTTTACGACGGTATTTGCTGTAGTACTTTTTCTTCGGATTACATTTGGCCTTCCGGTAATGGTATTTGCTGCGGGGGAATGCCGTTTTACGGTGAGCTTTTCTGCCCCACGATATTAAGCTATCCTATAATAACGGTGGTATCTCCTCAAAACACATCGTATACAACATCAGACATCTGGATGAATATAACAACAGATAAACCTGTTAATTCATGTGTATATTCTCTTGACTCTCATTTAAATGTGAGTATGGCATATACTGTGCCGATGTGGTATCATCTTTCAACAGTGCCTGACGGGTTTCACGATGTTGTGTTTTTCTGCAAGGATGCATCAGGAAATATATGCTCAACGAACAGAACTTATTTTTTGGTTGATACGATTCCACCCACGATGACAGTAAGTGCCACGCCAATAAGGGTTGTTCCTTCATCTTCAACTGTTACATTTGAAGTAACGTGTTTTGATGCAACAAGCGGATGTAGTATGACAATAGTAGCTACAGAATCTTATTTAGGCAGAATAAACTACCTCAAAGGAGAAAGTTCATGTGTGTTACACACAGCTGAATGCGAAGCAGATACACATACATATACTGTGAGAACAAAAGATGTTGCTGGCAACCAGAATACAGCCACCGGAGCATTTACAGTCAAAAAGAGGGATGGCTGCGAGTGCATAATGTCTGGCGAATGTTTTCAGGGTCCATGCATCGGGTTATCTATATGTGCTCCTCTAGTGCCACCTGAAATAGAATTTGTTCTCCCTGATTCCAAAGAACAACTAGTAATACCTCTTGGAGAGAGAAGTGTACTTCTTTTAAGGGTAAAAAATCCACTCGAAATACCGGATTCAATAGAAGTTAATGTTTATGGGCATCCTCAAAAAATAGAATATTGGCTGTATTTTGTAGATGAAGGGTCTACGGTAGAACAAACAGATGGGAAAACAATAATCGTAAATCTGGACTCAAAATCCGAAGTATTTATACCGATAGAGATATATGCTGGAAAAGCCGGTATATACCAACTCACAGCCATCGCGAAACCAGCCAACCACGGTCTAGAAGTGCATAACAGTACAACTGTTAATATTGTAGCTATGAAAAAAGAAAATGGCGTCTATTCAGAGACACCTGGATTGAGTCTCAGAGCTATTTCTGCGGTCTTTCTTTTTGCAGTAATAATTCTCAGAAAGAATTGTGGATAAGAATGTAATTTGTTGGTCGTGTTTACGCGGGTGTTGTGCACTGGGCTGAGAGGGTTGTTGCGATTAGAAGCTGGAGTGGGCTTTTATGAGTTAGCTCTGTTGGATACTGTCTATTCTCTGTCAGTTAAAGTATATGCCCTTTTTCTAATTAAATCCAATAGCTTCTTTCTTCCAAGCATTAGGTTTACTCCAGATTCTTCTGCGGGCGTTTTTCCATTGAGGCCTTGATGCGGATTTACAAAGTTGTGAATTATGTGATTCAGATTGAGGAAACTTTCGGCACCGTCAAAACTCCTGAAGCCTCTACGCATGTTTTGTAAACGATCATCACGTTTTCCATTGTAACGATCCATTGCATTGTTATTGTATTTGCGACCCGCGGTTTTGGCTTTTATTGGAACACCAAAGTTAGTTTTGCAACACGATAGAACAATTTATTGAATGCATTCCTGTAATTCCAAAATTTGTCACTCACGAAAGTGATTAGCTTTCTTTCCTTACCGGATTTATGTTTTTCTTCCTCGTATTTTTCAAGCTTAACTTCGCCACTTCTACATAGCTCACGCTAATTTTGTCAGTAATGTCATTTGATAGTTGGTGTTTACCACCGCAATTTTAGTGATTTATCCTCATAAATTCTGGTAAAATCCTCCAAAAC
>QMVA01000113.1 GCA_003660865.1 Candidatus Nanohalarchaeota archaeon
GATTTGTTGGATGCTAAAATTGCATAGCAATTTTAAGCATATGGTGAAGACATTTGTCCATTTTTGGCTTTGCCAAAAAGCTTGGCATGTAAGTGCCATGAAATAGTTATGTCTTCAACTATAGGATAGCGAATTTCAGGCGTTTTATTATTGCATTCTTGTGTGTGTGCCCTGACCTGGAATCTTCTGATCTTCTGGCTATTCTATGCTTTTTATTGTATTTCTTGTGTATATTGCGCACTGGAAAGCCTGGAATCCTCCGTTCATCTGGGCCTTCTGTGATTTTTATTGTATTGTGGTGTGTGTGTGTATATTATAGTTATTCGCTATTTATTTTTCCTTTAATTCTGACATGATGTTTTATATGCAACTGATCACCCACTCGATACTTTTGGATATAATCTTGTTGTAAGAGACACGCATAAGGGATATGCATTCTACGAATAACTATATCTATTCTGTAATGTCTGCAATAATTCCATTCCGCACATTTCGCAACTCACCGGAATTTAGTTTTATTCCTATCTCTGCTTTTCCGCTACCAATATTGATTATAGTCAATCGTCAAATTATAGACTGCATTGAATTTATATAAATCAATATCGATTGACTATTTTGAAGAGGATATTCTTCAAAATCCTGGAACGCAAGTTCCATGATATGGCAATCCAACACAAAGGTCAATTATTGTTGGATTGACTATATCTCTCTTTTAACTTCTTAATCTGTCTCTTCTCTTACTTCTATGTGTTAACTAATTTGGGATAATCTACCTATCTATATTTGGCTTACTCTCTTATATTCTCAGTTACTACCGATACTATCTGTGGTTACTTGCTCTACTGCCACCGATATCTTTCTCAGGATAATATTCTTCTGCCTGTTATTTTTCTTGTTGTTCTCATACATTCTCTCTGATCCTTTACCTTCCTGTATGGTTACTAACCGATACTATCCTTCTATGTAACGCAAGTTACTACTGATACTGCTCTACTGCTATCGTTTCCAGAATAACGGTTATTTTTATTTATTGGCTTTACTGCTACTCTTTTTAAACTGTATGGATACTATCGGATACTATCGATATTATCGATATTATGGTAACCGATACTATCGGTTACTATTTTGTGCTATAATTGCCAAAAAATCAACAACAGTATGGCTACTTTACAAAAGTAACCAAAGATATCTGCAACAAAACAACAAAAACAATACTGCTGCCAACGATAACCTTCTATTGGCTATCTCCCCAAGGCAACTCCTCTAAAGAATAAACTTCACTAAAAAACCAAATTGTATTGGTGTGTGTGTGTGACAAACCCCTCAATACTGGCTATTAGGGCTTTGGTTATAAATCATCGCAGCTTTAACAGAATTAGGTATATTCAAAAGCTTCTTATTCTGCGCCATATATTCCTCAATAGGAAACCCTGACTCGCGCACATCACGCACATACACCTTAACCGTATTGTAAGTAAGCCCCATCTTAGTAGCAATCTGCTTATAGCTGATAGGGCTTTCTGCTTCCATAAGAATATTCACAAGCACCCTTCGTGACTTCGGCAGTCTCTCAAGAATGTACTCTAGCGGCATCTTCGGCTCAGTCTGCACAACATTTTCAAGAACCTCATTAGCATCTTTATCAATGATGGTCGGAACAACATTCAGCACCTCATTTCGTAGTGCTTCAATATCTTCCTTTGTAGCCATGCTCTGGCTAAGTATCTCCACCTGCTCCCGATTCGCAATCGAAAGCTTACCCATCACACAGAGATCAGAAAACTTTTTATTCAACTCACCGACTGCTGCACTGATATCTTCAATCCTTTGAGCATCTTCATGTCCAGACCTTGCCTTTTTCTCAACATCTTCCATTCTTTCATGGATTTTTTTGATTTCATGCGCCAAATCCTGTCGAAGCAACTCATTCTCCTTAACAATTTCAGAACTCATTTCAAGTTTAATGTCCTCTTTAATCTTAGCAACATCAATAACGGGCACTGTCTCCTTCTTATTTCCTCCAAACAGCGCATCAAAAAGTCCCATGTATATCAACACCTTAATGTATTTGTATAATTACTAACCTATCTGTTCGTCAATGATTATATAGTTTACCTGCATGGCTCCCAAAGAATCATATGACATAAATTAATAAACTTCCTCCAATCAATAAACAAAAGACACTGCTGGTGACCAAAAATGCTAGACATAAAACAAATCCGAAAAGACCCTGAACCCATAAAGGCCAACCTAAAAAAAAGAAACAACCCCGAATACCTGAAACTCCTGGACCAGCTAATAAAAAGCGACACCGAATGGCGCAACCAACAAAAAGACCTCGACTCCCTAAAACACAACCGCAACAAAAAATCCACTGAAATCTCAACCCTGAAAAAGCAAAAAAAAGACGCATCAAAAGAGATACAATCCATGCGCATCCTGTCCGAATCCATAGAAAAAAACCAAAACACTATAGAGTCTCTAAGACAATCCATAGACGACCTCCTCCGCAGCCTCCCAAACCTCCTCCACGAAACAGTCCCGACAGGCAAAGACGAAACCGAAAACAAAGAACTGCGCAAATGGGGCAAAATAAAAACCTACGACTTCCCCCTGAAAAGCCACAACGACCTGCTGGAATCCCTCGACGGCGCAGACATCCAGCGCGCAGCAAAAGTCGCCGGCTCCCGCTTCTACTACCTGAAAAACGATCTCGTAATGCTCGACTTCGCACTCATGAAATTCGCACTCGACTTCCTAAGCGAAAGAGGCTACACTGTAATGGAAACCCCTTTCATGATACGAAGAAAACCCATGGAAGGCGCAGTATCCTTATCCGACTTCGAAGACATGCTCTACAAGATCGAAGGCGAAGACCTCTACATGATAGCTACATCCGAACACGCGCTCGCCGCATACCACATGGACGAGACTCTGAACCCCGAAACCCTTCCCCTAAAATACGCCGGCCTAAGCGCATGCTTCCGAAAAGAAGCAGGAAGCCACGGGAAAGACACAAAAGGTATATTCCGTGTCCACCAGTTCAACAAGATAGAGCAATTCATATTCACAACCCCTGAAAAGTCATGGCAAGAGCACGAAAAACTTATGAAAAACGCAGAAGACCTCTTCAAAAAACTCGAACTCCCCTACCGCATAGTAAATATCTGCACAGGCGACATAGGTACAGTTGCAGCAAAAAAATACGACTTAGAGGTCTGGATGCCCCACCAGAGCGCATACCGTGAAATGGTATCCTGCAGCAACTGCACAGACTACCAGTCAAGAAAGCTAAACATAAGATACGGAAAAGAGGGTGCAGAAAAAAACTTGGTCCACACCCTGAACTCAACAGCAATAGCCACAAGCCGTGCAATCGTAGCAATCCTTGAAAACAACCAGCAAAAAGACGGCACAGTGGCAATCCCAAAAGTCCTCCAGCCATACATGAACAACAAAAAAGTAATTCAAAAACCACAATAATTCACTTTCTCTCTATATTTGCTTCTTAAATGATCGTAATTTCTGTGAAACTTAGCGCAAGCTCTCGATTCAACCCCTGCGCGCAAAAACGGTGGTCATAAAAATCCCCCAATAAATGTGAGAGTTTGGACGTAAGTCCAAAGACTTCGAACGCAAGTGAGATGAGTTAAATGGACATATTCCAATCAAAACCAAACAATTCCAAAGAATTTCAACCAAATTGCCTGTATTTGTCCAAATTATCCTGTTTTATGGAATATCAAAAAACGCAACCCCTAAAGTGCAATCCCAAAATAAACCCCAAATACTACAACATCTTCTCCTATATGACACTACCAAAAAACGCATGCAAACTCCCACAAACACACCTTGTGTGAGCACGTGACACACTAAAGACAAAAAACAAAAGAATAAACCGAAAACTATAAATACTTTACTTACTAATATAGCTATAATTACCCGAAGTAACTAAATTACTAACATACCCCCATAATCAAGGCAAGATAACATGCCCGACAATTACAAGACCCTCAAAATAAAAAAGCAAGTACATGCCCGCCTCATGACCTATTTATCAAAACAGCAGCTAAAAAACGGCGGCAAAAGAATAACCTTATGTGAAGTCATCACAAGCCTTTTAGACATAGCAGAAACCAAAGACAAATAGCAACCCTCTTTATCTTTTTTCTTATGTCTCGAAGCGCGCTCAATTCATATTGACCAGAAATACAACGGTGATTCAAATGAACGTAACAAACTCAGAAAGAAAAAAACAAATAAACTACTGGCTCAAAAACAGGGACCATGCCTTCCGCAGCGGTCAGCTTAAAGAAGTAAACAGAATAAACAAAATCCTCTCCTTCTACGGCCACAAATCAGAAGGCAGCACCGCCGCTGCTTAATCTTTTTCCTATAACCCCTCGACAAGCGGCACAAACACGCAGGAAGTTATTGATTCTTCCCTGAACTCGCCTCTAATCTTCCTGACTCTCAAAAGCATCTGCATAAACGCACCACCGATAGGCATCACCAGAATCCCTCCGTCCTTCAGTTGCTCCAAAAGCTTCTCCGGCACCTCGCGCGCAGCAGCAGCAACAATTATCCTGTCATACGGTGCCTCCTTCTTATATCCGGCAGACCCGTCACCATGAATCACACAAACATTCTCATAACCGGGGAGCTTCGCAAGCCTCTCCTTCGCCTGCAGAAAAATCTTCTCCACTATCTCAACAGAATACACTTCACGCGCAAGACACGAAAGGACCGCCGCCTGGTACCCCGAACCCGTCCCCACCTCAAGCACCGACTCATCTCCGCGAAGCTCAAGGCACTCACTCATAAGCGCAACCATATACGGCTGCGAAATAGTCTGCACCTCGCCGATAGGAAGCGCTTCATCTGCATAAGCGCGCTCCCTCATCCTCTCAGGCACAAACAAATGGCGCGGCACTTCTTCCATAGCCCGAAGCACGCGCTCATCATTAATCCCGCGCCCCCTGATCTGCTCATCAACCATACGCCTGCGTTTCTCCGCATAATCTTTATTCACAACTTCCATAATCCTTATTGGTATCTGAAATTAAAAAAGGGTGCAAAAGCTCTAATCAGGCAAATTTCAAATGTGGTGGTGACTGATATCTGTAACAATTTAAGGGTGAGAATTGCGGGATAATAATACTCTTTTTGGATAATCCTTTATCTTTCCTACCGTCACAGCAAAAAACATCATCCGACCCGCTAAAACCATCATCGTGTGTTCTCATTACAGATATTCATGTAATGCACTACACAAAAACATATAAATTTATAATTCGTGTGCCGAGAATACCACCTGTTTTCAAACGGTGGATGAATCGGCACTCTGACGTTTCTTTCGTCTGTCTGTTGTCACTTGGTTTTCAATATACTTCTTAATCGTCTCGGC
>QMVA01000114.1 GCA_003660865.1 Candidatus Nanohalarchaeota archaeon
GTCACAGTCATTATCAATTCCATCATCGCAGTAATCTGTTTCACTAGACTCCCTGCAATGTATACTCCAGTCAGAGCCCATAACACATATTTGAGCATCAAGAGCGCAATAACCACATCTCTTCTTCACTACGCACATGCAATTTTCACACTTCATATATGAGCACGAGCCATATATTGGCTCACATGTGGTAGGCAGCGAATCACACTCCTCGCCAATATCCACATTTCCGTTCCCGCACGGCGAATCCTCTTTCAGGGATATTATTTTTTCAGAATTAATGCTCACCACATCGTTCCCAGTTTTAATAATAACCATCTCGTAAGCATGCACAACATCTCCCCCGATAATCTGGTTCACCCGCGAAAAAAGGTCCTGCTCAAGGCTCGGTGTGCCCAGGTACGACATATTAATATCGCAACGAAGTTCCTCGCAGTACGGCTCATCACCATAGAACTGTATGCACAAAAACTTGCCCTCTGACCGCTTTTTTTTCTTTATCATAACCGAAACCTTATCCGGCGGCGGACCGGAAATATCAGAACTATAGATTGCCTTAATATCATCAGGGAAACTGCATTTATGAGGATAAATATTTTCAATCCCCCCCTGGCACACCGTCCTCGTCTTTGCCACGAGTTCAGAAAACTCCTGCACAGCCATAAGTCGCTGCGTATCACTTAGCTGGTTGCCTCCAATAGACATACCGATAGCAAACACCATCATCCCCATGGTAGTCAGGCCAAGAATCCATATCCATGTTGCAACTTCCGCTTTCATCAATATCACAATAAAACGTATTAGTACATCATATAAATAATTTCCTGATTACACTATATTCCCGGGATACTATCTGCAAACTGGTACAGCAAATAAATCGCAGCCAGTGCAGCTCCAATAAACCCGAGATAAACAAGAATCTCAAGTATCTTTGCAACAGATGACAGAAAACTGCGCTTTGGCTTAGCAGGAACCCGCACCATCACAGGCGGTTGTTGAGGCGGTATCTGCCCGGGAATTTGTTCCTGCGGCACTCCTGCCGGGGGCGGCAACGGCTGATCAGGAGCCATCTCCTCTCCTCTGCGATATCTCTCTTGTGACTCATAATCTCTCGCCATTCCCTCTCTTCGGGACATCTCCTCTGAATCATAAGATACTCTCCTGTTCCGCTCATCAAGTTCACTTTTATCTGTGTTCGCCATTCTTTCTCTCTCATACCCATCCCGATCATACTCATTGCTTCCAAACCCGGGTGTTTTCAACCTTTCATCATCCCTATTTGTGTTATTTTCGGGGCATCCTTCACAATATTCCGGATTACCGAAGTTAGTATTTTGCCCTGCTGACTCGCCTACAGGAACAATCTTAGTGCCGCAACTAAAGCAATATCTTTCTCCTGCTTTTACCGGCGCACCGCAATTTGGACAATATGGCATAGAATTCACCGCTTAAACATTTCACATAATAGCTTATATAATTTTTATTTCAATACTGGTTTGGCCTCAATCATAATATTGTCCTTGCCAGTCTTTGCAATATTCACTTTATAGTTAAATACTCCCCCTGAAAGCCGTGCAATCCTCTCAAGTTTCGATCCCTTGGGCGGAGTACCGACATACGTCATAGTGACATTGCATGCTGTCTTTTTGCAATGATACGTATCAAAATCATGCTCAACCTCAAACTGGTAGCACATATAATACCCGGAAGTTGCATTAAGATTCTCAATATAATATGGTGCCGAATCCACTGGCGGCCCGTCATTTTCAGACACATATATCGCATAGACATCCCTGTTAACAGATATATCTTTTCCATACCTTGAATCTTTTGGCATTGAACATATCTCATTTGCAGTATTATAAATCATATTAAACTTTTCCACAACCTGCTGATTATTCAACTGCACAATAAGCATCATGATATTCTGTTGCGCACTCGCAAAAACAAATGCTGCCATCAGTATGCCTATAATGACCCATACCCATATAGACATGGAAATACCTGACCTTTTTCTAATTCGCATATTCATCCCCATGCACAACCAATTAGCATAACTAACATATATAATTGACGTGCACAACATCACATAAAATAAAACAACATTTATAAATATTCAACAATTATTTTACAGTATACTAAATGTGTATTGAAATTTAGAATTATATGGAGTACGTTTAGTATAACGAAACTGTAAAAGTTCGAAAAAACTTTTACGGTAGAGTATATCTAATAATAATACAGGTGATTATATATGGTAAAGAAAACATCAACCAAAACAAAAGCACGTGCAAAAGCAACAAGACCGCGCACAGCAAAACCTGCTGTAATCGCGGCAACAGAAAAAGACAACGCACCGGTAATTCGAAGAGAACTCTTCAATATGGAAACACTAAGTATACTTTTAAGCTCAATAATACTTGTAGTGTTGCTATACTCCCTTTATCTGGGAGGCACCACTGCAGCTCCGGCGCAGGCAGCAAATACTAACACCATTGCAGCGGAATTCATCTCAGACGAAGCATCCTGCAAAACTTTCTGTGAATACTACCCACAATACGGTGAAGGTGAATTCGGGGGCATAAGCGAAAACGGTCACTGTCTCTGCAAGATAGCCATTGACGCAATGCCGAACTACGCCAAAAACAAAACAATGTCAGCAACCATATTGATAGACGGGGGAATAATAGTAAAAAGTGCAACAATAACTGACGGTGCTGAACAGCAGCAACCATTCCAAATGATGCAATAGATTACAGGAACATATTCCTTGTATGTATCGTCTCATTGCGCCCGTTTTTGTCCCTGCACTTAACTTGGACTCCATATTCACTTAGGACAACTTCGCAGAGAAACTTGCCATTAGAAACCTTAAACGCGCCCCCGACAGGATTATCCACAAGCATCTTATTGCGCTCAATGACCCTCTTCTTCTCATTAATATAATCAATCTGGAACATCAGCGGTCGTCTCAAACATCTTTGATTATTACTTCTGTCAGCCATAATATCACTACTTAATGATGGTTACAAACATTTATATATCTTTTGGTCAGGCAAGGTTTTTAAAAATGAACATCACTATTAATAGCACGATTCAGGTGGTCACATGTTAATAGGGGAAGTAGTAGGGAAGACAGGCACAAAAACATTTAGGTTTCGCGCATACAAAGACGTGAACAAACTGGACTTTGTCACAGTAAAAAACAAAGACAATCAGTGGGTACTCGCACAGATTGACAACATTGAAGGCCACCCTGACGGTCGAAATATCGCACAGTGTATTATACTTGGCTACAGGGAGAAAGGCGCACTTTTAACTCCCAAAACCCCTGTAAAGCCATCCACCCTCGTCTACACAGCAGACAAAGAGGTCATAAATAAGACACTCAATCTCTCATCCGGCGGTCTCTACATAGGGAAACTCGACGCAAACAAAGATGTATCAGTATATCTCGACCCCGAGGAACTGATCTCCAAGCATGTGGGAGTCCTTGCGGCAACAGGTTCCGGCAAATCATATACTGTAGCTGTAATACTGGAAGAACTCCTTGAGCAGGATATTCCCGTTGTAGTAATAGACCCTCACGGTGAATACAGCACACTGAAACTTAAAAACGACAACCTGAAAGAAATATCGTTAATGGCAAAATACGGCATAGAGCCAAAATCCTATAATGTATCAGAATACAGTCCAGACCCACGAATCAATCCGGGTGCAAAACAGCTGACTTTCTCAGATAAAAACCTCTCAGCACACGAACTTGCCCAACTCTTTCCAGCCAAAGCCACATCATCCCAGATAGGCCTTCTATATACAGCCACCAGAGAAGCAAAATCAAGAGGCAACTACACACTTGACGATGTCATCACCTATGTAAGCAACAGCGAGAACTCATCAAAATGGAATGTCGTAAACATGCTCGAAATCATAAAAGACATGAAACTCTTCTCAAAAAATCCGACAAAACTGCAGGACATAGTAAAATCCGGCAGAGCATCACTCATAAACCTGCGCGGCATAAATCCGGAAATACAAAGCATCGTGGCATTCAAAATAATGACAGACATCTTTGAGCAGAGAAAAGTAGGCCGCATCCCACCTCTTTTCCTTATAGTAGAAGAAGCTCACAACTTCTGCCCTGAAAAAGAAGTAAGGACATCCTCGAAAATAATAAGAAGCATCGCAAGCGAAGGGCGAAAATTCGGTCTTGGCCTTTGCATAATTTCGCAAAGGCCCGCGCGCGTCGACAAAAACGTCCTGTCTCAATGCAACACACAGATAATCATGAAAATCACAAATCCAAATGACCTAAAAGCAGTATCCTATGCTGAAGGCATAACTTCGGGTCTCGAAAATGAGATAAAAAACCTCAATCCCGGAACTGCGCTCATACTCGGTCGCGAAATGCCACTGTTCGTAGATATCCGCACGCGACGGACAAAACACGGCGGCGTAACTGTTAGCGTAACAGACCAGCCAAAGATCACAGAGGGTATAATGTCATTTGCAGGGATAAGCAAACAGGAAATAGAGATACGCTTGGGAAAAGTCAAAAAAATATATTACCCCTGCTTTCGCGTATCCAAATCAGAAAATCACTACCTTATAGACGGCATGAAAGGAAAAATCCTCTACCGCGACGGGAATCGCACAAGAGAATCCTCTATGGACCTAACGGACGACAATCTTACAGTACTCTCATATCTCACAAAAAAGATGACAAAAGATGAGCTGGTCCAGAAATCCAGCATGAACTACACAAATCTCATATCCTCACTCAGCACACTCATAAGCTCGGGGTTCGCAGAAGAAGCCAGTGAGAATGGCACAGTTACATACTCAAAAACCAAAAAAGCAGACCTCAGAACATTTGATATTGAGCCTGTTCTCGTCCAGATTGATGGTGAGGTGCTAAAGCCAGCCCTTACAAAAGAGCAGGTATATGCAAAAGCAAAAGTTCTTTTCAATAACTTTAAGGATATTGAACTGGTATATTATCCATACATAATCGGCAAAGATTTCATGATAGATGGCATCAGCGGAATAAAGCAGGGCTGATGATGATGAATTTGTTATCTGGTTTTTATACATTCTATAGTGAAAGTGCCATGACACTCAATTTATTGGTGCTTTCATATATGTCTCGTAATTATGACCTAATAATACGCCCAAAATTATGGAGCCTATAAGGGTACTCAAATTAAGATAGAATTCTTTAGATATAATTAATATTGCAATCGCTATAACACAATTCATTAGAATCATTGAAAATATCCCTTTTTTTAGGAAACTAATCGAGGGTTTTTTGTCAATAACAGATATTATGAATCCAGAGATTATTCCATATAGTATTGTAACAGAGAAGACTACAAAAATTATATAAAAAGTCAGATTATA
>QMVA01000115.1 GCA_003660865.1 Candidatus Nanohalarchaeota archaeon
TAAATCAGAAAATAGGCATAATATCAGTCCTATGCGACTTGGTATCGCTCTCAATATAATTTCTCACTTCAAAAACTTATCCAAAACCTTGCGCGCCTTCTCCCTATTCGCCTGGTGCTTCTCAAGAAATCCGACAATCAACTCAATACAACGCCCCTTGCACTCCCCGCACATCATCTTCCCTGCCCGACACTCATCAAACACCTTCAATAACTCCTTATCATCATCCATAAAATGAAACTTATAAAGCTCAAACACAGTACATTTCTCGGGACTCCCCCCGAGCTTCTTCTGCTCATCAAGCGTATCCCGACCGCCAGTAAGCGCTCTTTTGATCTTTCCCTCAACCTCTTTCCTCGAATCAGTAAGAGCAATATAAGTAGTAGGATCACTGGAACTCATCTTGGAACCAGAAAGCCCCTTCTGGTACCGGTGATAAGTAGACGAAGGCAAAATAAAATTATACTCCTTCTTAAACCGCGAAGCAATATCACGGGTAAGTCGAAGATGCGGATCCTGGTCAGTCCCCACAGGCACAACAGTAGGCGTAGGTTTCCCCATATCAATCTGTGGATACAAAATATCCGCTACTTGCGTAAGCGCAGAAACAATCTTGCCTGTCGTAAGACTCTCCCCCCCGTAAATCGCCTTAAGCTCATTGAACGTAACCTTCTTCGCAAAATACTTACTAATCACATTATACTCATTAGAAAAATCACTCTGGAAATAAAACCGACATTTTTTGGGTTTCAGCCCAAGCGCAATATAATTCAAAAGATACTCATTAACAGCAAGCTCACGCATCACCTTAGTATTCATCCCCCGCGTAAGATACGCCTCAACATCCGCCACGCACACATAGCAATGCGCCCCGTTCTCCTGGAAATAAATCATCTCATCAGCAACCATCTTATGCCCAAGATGCATCTTCCCCGACGGCATAAGCCCTGTAAGCATAACAAAAGGCGCCTTATTCTTCATAGCTTGAGCAATCCTGGAAAAATCCCTATGCCCATAAATAATCCCGCGCCTCATATACTTATGCACATCAGGAACAGACTTAATCACATTAGAAAACGGCTCAATCCCAAACTCGCGCATAAGTTTGTCATAATCAGAGATGTCATTTGCGCCCCAAGGGTCAATCCTTTTATCCATAATAATCACTCATAATAAACAATAGCTAATCACCATAACTTTAACTAATTTCCTATTAGAAGAGCGCGTATTTATAGCTTGCCTTCCAGCCCCAACAATTACACTTCAAAAACAACAACACACCACGCCAGCACAACATCACTCATCATCAAAACAAAACTTAGAAACAATAAAAGCAACAACAACGACAAAAGGCACAGTCAAAAGAACCCGAAGCACCAAAAACCTCGGACCCAGAAAATGCAACTCAAAAATCTCCTCAGCAACCTTAAAAGACGACCATGCCCCGATAAAAAGCACAACATTAAACCTGCTGATTCCTTTGCGCAAAAGCGCACCCGCAAGAGGAAACGCAAGATACAAAGGCCCCGGAATCAGGCACCCCATAACAAAGCTATACACAGACCCTTTCAACCCCGACTTTTCTCCCAAGCGAGAAACCACAAACTCCCTAGACACCCACGCCTCAAACAACCCGACCAGCACAAAAAAACCAGGCAGATACAAAAGAATCAACAATACCACCGAATTATCAGCAGCAAACCCGGGAAACATCACACATCCAAGAATAACCGCAATCAAAGCAGTCACACCAAATATACCCTTAACTCCTGAGGACTTCAATACAACACCCCCATAAGAACCCCAATAACAATCGCAAAAACAAGACACAAAAAATTGCGAAGCAAAGCAAACTTAAGCCCAAGCTCCTTAATCTCAATAGGCATACTAAAAGTATGGACCATCACAAGTGAAGTAATAAGAACCGCAATATACCCGGGATTTACACCCAATGCAAGAAGCTGTCCTGATACAGGAAACGTAATAAAAAGAGGCACATGCACTATAGCACCCACAAAAGCCGCCACCAGATACCCCCAAAGCCCCGAAACTCCGGAAACATAAGCAAAGACAGCATCGCCGGAAAACAACCCCTGCACAAAAACAAGAAACAAAATAACAACAACAAATACCGGCCCAATCCTCTCAAATGACCTGACAGACAGACGCAGCGCATGAACAGACTTATCCTTATCCGTAAAATAACACACAAGAAAAACAACAAGCACAATCGCATTAAATACCAAAGCAAGCATAATAAAACTATTACTCAACAGCGTTTATAAACATTCATGAAATCTCTTAAAAAAATCTTCATCACCCTAAACACTCTTTCGCGCCCCCGCAACCGCAGTCACAACACAATACAGCCCTCCAACAAATATATAAAATTACCGCATTAACAGAAAGTACAGTTGACTCCCAAAACAATCAACAGCAGGTGAACAAATGACAGAACTCATTTCCTTTCTCGAAGAAAACAAAGGACTCATCGACAAAACAATCGAAAAATACATTCCAAGAAAGATAGACTCCGCATACCTCAAGTGGCTCGCAGGACCCGCAGCATACAAATACGACATAGACTCAATCCAGAAATGCATCATTGACCCTGCCTGGAACCTCCTCGATCGCGGAGGCAAAAGATGGCGCCCCTGTTTCTTCATACTAATCACAGAATCACTAGGCAAAAAAACAAGCCACCTCATCGACTTCGCAGTCATCCCCGAACTTATCCACAACGGAACACTTATAATGGATGATGTAGAAGACGACTCAGACAAAAGAAGAAACAAACCCACAATCCATAACATATACGGAACAGACATCGCAATAAACGCAGGTAACGCACTCTACTACATACCCATGAAAATAATACACGAAAAAAAAGACATCCTAGACCCTTCGTTAACATCCCGCACCTACGAAGCATACATCCAGGAAATGATAAACCTATCACTCGGTCAGGCCATGGACATCTGGTGGCACCAGGGAAAAAACGAAAACGTAACAATCGAACAATACATGCAAATGTGCGCATACAAGACAGGCACACTTGCAAGACTCGCAGCCAAACTAGCTGTAATCATATCATCCGGCACACAAAAACAGGAACAAAAAATAAGCAAATTTGCAGAATCCATAGGTATAGGCTTCCAGATACAGGACGACATACTGGACATAACAACAAGCGAACGCGACAAATTCGGCAAATCATTCGGAAACGACATCCATGAAGGAAAAAGAACCCTCATGGTAATCCACGCCCTGAACAACGCATGCGAAACCGACAAAAAAAAGCTAACTGAAATCCTAAACAAACACACAAGAGACGAACACGAAATAAACGAAGCACTAGCAATACTAACCAAATACAATTCAATAGAATACGCAAAAAACACAGCAAAAAAAATAGTAAAAGATGCATGGTCTGAAGTAGACTCAATCCTGCCGGAATCAGAATCAAAACACATGCTATCCGAATTCGCCACCTACTTGATAGAACGAGACATATAACTCAACATTTACCAACAAAATACCCGCCCCTCCTCTCCAAAAGAAACATAATCCCAACAAGATAATGATTCCCATCGATTGTCTATACACTTTTGTCGAATTTCTCTTGACTAGCACAGATCACACACACATATACCACACACAGACTTAACAATCCATCACAAGACACAGAAGTTTAACTATAGTCAATCGTCAAATTATAGACCGAATCGATTTCATATAAATCAATATCGGTTGACGATATGGCAATCCAACACAAAGGTCAATTATTGTTGGATTGACTATATTTCATAAATTAGTTTATAATAACGAAATTCTATCTGGACCATAAACCCAAAAAGCAATACAAAATTATATATACAGGTTCCCCCAATAATTTGCTATGAGCTTAGAAATTGAAAGAACAACAACTGGTTGCAACGGACTAGACAAACTCGTTTGCGGAGGCCTCCCACGGCCATCAGTCACCCTAATTTCAGGATCCGCCGGAACAGCCAAAACAACACTTCTACTCCAATTCATCTGGGACGGACTCCAGAAAAAAGAAAACGGTCTCTTCATAACCCTCGAAGAGACACCTGACGAAATAAAAAAGGATGGACTCCAGTATAGTTGGGATTTCGAAAAATTCGAAAAAGCAGGAGAATGCAGCATCGAATTCTTTGACCCATTCGAATTGGGCGACATATCAAGCCGCCTGAAAGATCTCATTATCGTAAACAACTATAAAAGAGTAGTCATAGACTCAACATCACTCTTCGGAATGTACATAAATGACGCATACAAAGTCAGAAAAAAACTATACAAACTGGTCCAAGCCCTGAAAGACGCCAACTGCACAGCCCTATTATCTTCAGAAATACCTGAGAAGAGCGACAAACTATCACGCTACGGCGTCGAAGAATACGTAGTTGACGGTGTAATAATTCTATACTACACAGGTATGGAAAACACAGTCTGCAGAAACATAGCAGTAAGAAAACTTCGCCTCACAAAATACAAACACGGAACATTTCCTTTCGAGATAACCGATAAAGGAATAAAAATACTAAAAGACGAGCTATAACCACATTAAAACTTCTTTTGAACACCTGTTAGATTCAATAATTTTAAGAGGTTAAAAAGGTGGTGTTGCATAACTATTGAGAACTACAACGAAAGTTATTGATTTTGATGATTTGACTGAAAATAGCTAAACGATAACAGCAAATCCATTGGTCATGACTTATACAACAGTACCGGTTAAAAAGTAGAATGAGCAAAATATATAAACATTTGTTGTATAATATTAAAAGAGATCAAAATATTTAATTCCATAATTGCAACAATAATTGTATTTGCCGCTATTTTCATTTTTTTAATAAGTATTTGGTACCTACTGAAGATACTAATAATAGATCCAATGTACATCAAAAAATTGTTCGAGCAACTAAAATTAAGAGGCTATTCCGATGTAAATCCAAATGATCCAACACTTGCCTCAATAATACAGGATTTGCGTAAGAGTCAAAGTATAGTTGAAGACATAACTATTTGGACAAATGTCTTCACCATATAGATTAACGTCTCTTGGTCTTAGGTTAAATTTGTCCATTTAGTAACGACGTTAACTATAATCTCCATAAAGATTTTTCTGAAACAGTTCTTCGGGCGGTTAAACGAACACGAGGCAAATCCATACGTTACTTATGTGATTTAAATGTTGCAAACATAACAGGAGACAACAGAGGTAATATGATTTATATGATGATTGCTGAAAAAGGACCACTTAACATCGGAGAGGATATTTATGTTCGTAGAAAACTTTCCAAATTTTTTGAGCGCGTAATGCCACATAGTGGAGTTGAGATAACAGCAAATATCGACCCAAAATTTAA
>QMVA01000116.1 GCA_003660865.1 Candidatus Nanohalarchaeota archaeon
AAGTATCAGGCAACTTTAAAGAATATTGTAAAGGCCTTGCATCAAGTTAGGGACGTTGGTCATACAAGTGTTTTAGGAGTGAGTCGTTCAATGCAAGCCTTACACCCTGTCTATTTGCTTTCGATAGCTGATGCCCAGGCCTTAGGAAAGGAACTTCAGAAGGCATACAAGGACGCAAGTAAGGCGGCAGAGGAATGGAAAAACAAAGTAATTATGTATCAGGAGTTAATCAGGCGTGAAAATCAAAGCACTGAAGAATTAATCCGTTCACTCAGACGTAAAACTATGTCTGAGGAAGAAGCCTGGTATGATAGAAGAAGAGAAGCAGAAGAAAATCTTGCAAAAGCAGAACAGGCACTGCATGAGGGTAATTTTGAATTGGCTAAGGAATATGCAGAAAAGGCAAAACGTCAATACGCAGATCTATCAACGACTGTCTATAAGACGACGGAAGATGGACACAAAGAAGTGGTTATTAATTTAAAAGATGCAACTGAAACAGCTGTCTCAGGAATACAACAAGCAAGTGGCGTGATAACAAAAATTTTAAAAGAAGAAAAGAAACATGCTCAAGATATGAAAACTGATTATGAGGAAAAGATAAAAACTATACAGAAATTAATGAGTGAGCTTACAAAACCCGAGAAAAAGGATATTACACTTAATGTAAATAATTATAACGAAATAAAGACAGAACTAGATAAGCTAGCTATCCCTATTACAAAATACATTCATGTTAAGTATGTGCAAGAAGAGGCACCAGGAGCTGAAAAACATGCTTCAGGTGGTAAGATAGCAGGCTATGGTGGTGGGGATATTGTGCCTGCCTTACTTGAGCCTGGAGAGTTTGTAGTCAAGAAAGAGGCAACAAAAGAGTATTTATCTTTACTTTATGCAATCAATAATTTGCGTTTACCTAAAATAATTCAGCATTTTAGCGAAGGTGGTGTTGTTGTACCGTATACATTAGGTATGGGGTTTATGGGGCCGGGTGAAAGAGAAGCTAAATTTTCATGGCCTGTCAATTTACTTGGAGATAAGTTATCAGAAGCGAGAAAGGTATATAGTAAGCTTAAAACAGCTATGGATGCGGCCTGGCGGACTCTTGGCGGTTGGCATCAACCTTTTATGGGTATTGATGGTTTTTACAGGCAATTTGTTAAGTGGTGGGAAAAACAAAGAGAATTGCATAAAGATGAGATAGCAAGAGCACTCGAAGGTGTAGAAACAGAGGAAAAAGTGCCTGGTCCATACACTTACATAGCCCCCACAAAAGAAAAAACAGAAAGTGAAACCCAAGAGTCTATGGTGGATTTAAATATTTTGCTTGGGGATAGGACTTTTTCTGTTAAAGCAGAAAAAAGTGTTGTTGATAGATTACTTGCAGAAATAGAAAAATTAAAAGCATTGGGATATGCGTAAATGAAACTTGAAAATAGCACAGTAACAGTCAATTTGCCTGATGACTTAGAATGGATTGATAAATATGAATGGACACAAACAAAAGAAAATGTGCAAGTGACTCTGAATGGCAATCTTGTTATTCAAACAGCCACACAGACAAAAGGAAGACCGATAACACTAAAAGGGGGAGTTGATTATGCATGGGTTGATAAAAATATACTTGATAAACTGCAACAACTTGCGGATGCAGGAGAAAATATGACGTTAACTTTTGCGGATAATACAAGCTTCAATGTAAGATTTAGATACAAACAGGGGCCCTTTAGTGCAGACCCTATTTTACCTAACCTGCAATATTTCAACAATGTGACAATTAGACTGATGGAGGTCTAAGATGGCCATAACCTACAACGATATAAAATTGATGAAATCACAGCGGCTTGATGACAGTGATGAGGGCGGCGGGAGGATGACAGGGAATGAGGTTGTAGATGGAGAGATAAACAATCTTTTTCCTGATATATCAAGACTTGACAGGACTTATGGCCGTGTGCAATTAAGAAAGGCCTTTCCCGCAGTGCTAACCAATACAACTAATCCTTTTTATGGTGGGCATGTGATTATCACCAAGTCCGCTGAGGACGAAAAAGTCAAGTGCTGTATGTGCACAACAAAAAGCTCTACTGATGTCAGAAAAGATGCAGTGGACCGTATTCAAGAGTATGTTGTGCAAGGATATAGATTGACTTCATACATACTGATGGGGAAACATGTGCAAGGCTCTCAGGCATTACTTGTGCAGCAAGATATAGAAGATGAGATACCTTCTGTTAACTCTGTTTTGTATCTAGAAGAATCAGATGGCGAAGATGGCGAATTTATAAAGATAAAAAAGGTTGAGGTGCAGAAAGAAGACAGCAAAAAGAGAGAATTGTGTTTGACACTCTGGGCACAAACGCAATATGAACACGATGGGTTTCATTATACGCAAGGTGGGGGAACTGTTATAGATACATATTTCTACATGACAATCGTGCAGGATGCAATGCACTATTATAGCATCAAAAAGCTTGTTACCTCTGCAAATAAGGGTGATGATAGTGTGAAAGTTGATGATATATTCCACAATCTTGTGCCATGCGCTCAAAGTAGTGATGCCCTTTCAAATAGAGATGCAACAGGCAGTTATGGCAGTTATCAAGCCACAAATGCAGACAATACAGAATACACGCTGGTTGATGATGATTTTGACAGTGTTGATGGGGTTATCACAGTTTATTGTGGAATAGGGTTGTTGCCTGGGAGTGTGAAAGTAAACGGTTATAATGATGATGGTGAAGGCAATATACCGGGCTATTATGATGGCACTGTTGACTATGAAACAGGGATAATAACCCTATCTCATGATGGTTCATTGCACGTTAAAGTAATTGCTATCCCTGCGGCACGGCCACGCATAAAGCGTTGCACAATGGCATATTCTATTACGGCCGAAACCAGGACAAGCGTTTTGGCAGTTACTCTTTTGCCGTATCCAGCGGCAGGAAGTGTAGTGATAAAATATAAAGCACAAGGTAATTGGTATGTGTTAACCGATCAAGGGGATGGCACAATAGCTGGTGCAGTGCCTGCTTATGGCAGCGGCACAATTGACTATTCAACAGGTAGTGTCACTGTTTCTTTAGGTGCTTTGCCTGACCTTGATAGCGCAGTTATATTTAGCTGGGGGACAAATGCTCATTTTTATACCAAATCAGCGTTTAACACGGATAAGTTTTATATAGACCTTGAAACAGAAAAACAGATTGCCCCTGGCACGTTGACTATAACCTATACGGCAGGGGGAGTAGATAAGACAGTAACAGATGATAATGGCAATTTGCAAGGAGATGGTACAGGTAGGGTTTATTATTCTGAAAAAAAGATCAGGCTTGAGCCTGATGTTCTGCCTGATTTAGGAACTACTATTCAAATTAGTTATCATGAAACGACTGACGAAAAACAGCAAACTTTTGAGATAACAGAGCTAACAGACAATGGCGACACTCTAACAGCAAATTTGGGAGAGAATATTGTTGCAGGGTCTCTGAATTTAGAATTTGAAGTGAAGCGTCCTGATAGCTCATATTCTGTTGAAAAAGTAACTATTACCTTGCGAGATGATGGCAATGGCAAATTTATAAATGATGCTAATAGCTCAATTGACTATACAACAGGCGAAGTTACCTTCACAAAATGCTGGCCAGTAACAACATATAAAACAACCTGCACATATATAAATGGTGGTAATCCTGGTGGAGGCTGGGGATACTACTATTGCAGTGTAGAAAAAGTTACCGTTGATTATTGTCCAGAAGGCCCTTTTACCTTTAAATACACAACTGGTACAACGACAACTCAGTATGATGAAAATGTAACAGGCTACACTTTAAAAACAATAATAAGTGAAGTAGCAAGTAATGTTATTATTCCGAGCAGCTTGTATTTATTCTTGGGCAGCCATGTTTTACTTGATAATGAAGGTAAAATATATGATGGCATGGAGCATACAACAGGGCAATGGGGCGCAGAAGTAGGCACAATTGATTATGAAAACGGCCTAATAGAGCTAAGTGATTGGAACTGGGCAAATGGAGCGAGCAATAACGGTATAAATGTCAAAGGTTTACTTTATACACCGCAAAAGATAACAACTACGCAGGCTTTTTTTGTAACTGGTGCTTGTCCTATTCAGGTTGGTAGTTTTCAAATAGTTTTTACAAGGGCAGATACAGGAGAACAAAAGGCCGTTTTTGCAGATAATTCAGGGCAAATAGATGCAGAGGGTGTTTATGGCAGTATAGATTGTAATACGGGCATTGTAAAAGTGAAGTTTGGGGATTGGGTGGCAGATGATGAGAATGCACAAAGTCAGCCCTGGTATAGTGAAGATAATGTTGTAGGGGATCAGGTTTTAAAACCTGCCCCTGTCTATGCTGAAAGTGTAAAATACAATGCAGTAGCCATTGAATACATACCACTTGACCCTGAGATACTTGGCTTAAATCCTTTGAGGTTACCAACAGATGGGCGGGTGCCGGTTTTTAGAAAAGGTGATGTGGTAGTTATTCATAATATTCAGCAGTTCACAATGCCAGATAACCTCCAAGCCGGGCAACAAGTAAACTTGCCCAGAGGCGATTTAAGTTATGTCGATTTATTTGACCAAAATGGCGAATATGTGGATAAGCAGTGGTATAGCGTTGATTTAGAAAACGGCGTTATCACTATGTCTGACCCACTTGATTTATCGGCATATACACAACCTCTAGTTGCCTATCACAGACGAGAAGATATGAGGCTTTTAACTGATGTGCAAATAGACGGCACATTAAGCCTAATACAGCCAATAGAACATGATTATGATACAGATTATACTTATGTATCTTCTGCCTTGTTGATGGGTGACCTTTATGCGAGTGTTTTTAATGTATTTGATCAAAAGAACTGGACTGGTGAGTGGAGCGATGATTTAATAGGTGACCCGTGCACGGCAAACTATAATTTGATTGATTATCCGATTGAAGTTACAAACAAAGGTGCAATACAAGAACGCTGGGCAATAATCTTTACAAGCAGCACAGAATTTAAGGTTGTGGGCGAGACAGTTGGTGAAATAGCCTATGGAAATACGAGCACCGATTGTGCGCCAAACAATCCTCAAACAGGCGTGCCTTATTTTACGATAAGAGCTGATGGCTGGGGTGGTGGATGGGCAACAAATAACGTTTTAAGGTTCAACACAACGGCAGCGCACTATCCTGTTTGGTTTGTCAGAACTGTGCTTATCGGTGATGCAACAGCGGAGGATGATAACTTTAGAATTCAAATCAGGGGTGATGCTGACTAATGCCTCTAATGCCTGAAGTCTATACAAGTAAAGATGCAAATGCACCTGTTTTAACAAACGAAAAGGGTTCTTTTAATAACTTGTTAAAGA
>QMVA01000117.1 GCA_003660865.1 Candidatus Nanohalarchaeota archaeon
CGCCGTTTCGGCTGGAGAATTGCACAGCGTCGAGAAGATAGAGTAGATACAGCCGCATTTTGCACAATTATATGGCACAACTTATTCTGGATAGGAAGATAACATTATTTTGTCCCACAGCCCAAAACACAGAAACACTTATATATCACAGCAAAGAAAAGTAACTCATGAACTTAAAAGAATTTATAACAAACACAATACTCATATTTCTCCTGACTGCCGTAGTATTTCCAAGACCGTTATGCTATCAGGAAGAATCATGCCATTTTGAAACATCAAAAACACTTTCTGAAACCGCGAAAGTCACAGGAGAATTTCTTAAAGACCTCATGGGCTTCGACACCACCCCGCAAGCAAAACACAGGATTCCAAAAAAAACACAATCTACCAACCCGCTAATAGCGTTCTTTGGATTTATATTCCTGTTTTTCAGTCTGCTAAAGCTGACACTCCTAAAACCCGAATACCAAACCAACAAGAATATAAGCATATACACAATACTTACTGCCCTTGGAACAATACCGTTCATATACCTGGCATTATACAATTGGAATACTTTTCCAAGCCTATTCTTCCACAGCGTTTCAGACTTCCTGTTTATCATCATGATATCAATAACAACCGCGCTCGTCTATGAATCACTCAAAAATAACTGGACACTATACTCGATTTTGGATAAAGTAAGCAGCAAAAACACAGAACAATTTTACACTATTTTGACTGCCTGGGTAATCACCATAATAATATATACAGGCATCTATTACTATTATAGCCTAATGAACCCTATATGCGGCATTGAATGCATAGGAAAAATTTACGCCTCAAGCGCTTCCTGAATCTCTCCCCACAAAAGAGGCTTCTTCTCCTCAATCAATGAAAGCAGCCCAAAATACTCCCTCGCAACATGCTTCGAAACATGCAGATGCGCACCCAGTTTCCCGCAAAGCGCATCCTCACTCGCCCGCTTAAACCGCGACTGCGCCATCATCGCAATCTTAGAAGGAAAATGATAATCAAGAACACCTGGATACTTCTCATCCTTAGACACAGCAACCCCCACACTCAAAAGCTGGAAAACATAATAAAGATACCCCCAATACTGCCGAAAAGTAATCCTCCCACGAAACACATCCGCCCGCGACACATACTCCATAGCCCTCATAACATCCTGCGGCCTTTTATACTCTCGGGGCACATTCTCACGCACCCACTGCAAAACATCATCCGCCTCAGCATCAATATTCGAAAAAGCATCACCTGCAATATCTGCAGAACTCGTCTTAAACACAATAGTAAGCGCCAGCTTAATCTCCTGCCTAGTATCACGAAAAGCAAGATCACGCACATCTTCATACTTCAACTCTTTGCGCCCCACAGAATGCGCCCGAAGATCATTGATAGCAGACCTCAAATCACCATTAGCATTGCGCGCAATCACACTCAACACCCTCTCATCAACCAAAACCCCTTCCTTTCGCGCAATTATCGAAAGCACATTGACAACATCAACACGCCCAAGCTCCGAAACATTCACAACAGTACACACCTTCTTCAACGTGCGCAAGCGCGTCTTCTGCCCCGTAGTCTTAAACACATTAGCAGTAAGAATAACAGGATAATTACTCCCTGAAATAATCTTCACAATCTCCTGCGGCGCTCCACGATCCCTCTGCCCGGAAATCCCGTCAACCTCATCAAACAGCACAAGCTTACCCTTCTGAAACAGCGTCTGCTGCGAAAGACCTGTCCCGAAAAACTCACAAAGGCTCTTCTTGGTCCGAACATCACTAGCATTAGTCTCAATAACATGAAGCCCAAGCGCACTGGCAACAGCCAGCACCATACTAGTCTTCCCGCACCCCGCAGGACCCATAAGTAAAAGCCCTTTCTTTGGCTGGTTTTTCTTCCAACGGCTAACCCACTCAAAGACCTTGTCCTTCTCACTCCCGACAACAGCACCCATGCCCTTCGGCCGATACTTCTCAGTCCATTCAATACCCGAAATTCCCGACATAACCACAACTGGACATTTGAAATTTAAGTGTTTAATGAAAAAACGAAATATCTACATAAAAGAAGATGCGCCACATTTCCAAAAATCACGCATAATGAGACACAAAAGAACCCATACACAATCAAAGCAAAATAGCAAGATTCGTAATATCACGACTAGCCACATACGTATAAATTTGCGTTGTCTTCAGATCCTTATGCCCAAGCAGACTCTGGATATACATTATATCCGCCCCACCCTCAAGCAGATGCGTAGCAAAACTATGCCTCAAGGTATGAGGCGTCACATTTTTCCTGATTCCAACTTTTTTAGCTGCTTTCTTGACAATTTTTTGAATCGTGTTTTTATTATACATCCTGCCTCTTTCTGACACAAACACAAGCCAACTTGCCCCCATAAAATTTAAGCAGATATCTCAATTCCGAATGCAAAAACACAACACTCTCCTTCTCACCCTTAGCAACCTTGACATGAATGATTTCTCTTTCAAAATCCATATCAACCCATTTAACATTTCTGACCTCATCAACTCTCAATCCAGCATAATAAATTTGAAGTCCTAAAAATAGAAGAGGGCAGTTTCTGTTAGATATATTTATAAATAAATGATTAAATGAACTATATATGGGACTATATTTAATCACAGGAGGATCAGGATTTCTTGGAATAAATCTAGTTAGATTTTTGCTAAGAAAGAAACAGAATGTACGGGTATTAGATAAGGACATATTTGATTACCCAGATTGTAAAGAAAAAATTGAAAAAATGAAAGGAGATATACGTAATAGTGAAGTGGTCGAACAAGCAATGAAAAACGTTGATATTGTAGTTCATTGTGCAGCAGCACTCCCATTGTATTCTGAAAGAGATATATCCACCACAGATGTTGAAGGAACTAGAATACTTCTTAAATTAGCACATAAACACAAAGTCAATAAATTTATACATATCTCATCAACAGCAGTATATGGAATACCAGATCATCACCCGTTATTTGAAGATGATAAGCTTGATGGTGTTGGACCTTATGGCGAAGCAAAAATTCTTGCGGAGAAAGAATGTTTAAAATTTAGAGAAAAAGGAATGTGCGTTCCAATTCTAAGACCTAAAAGTTTCATAGGACCAGAACGTTTGGGTGTTTTTGCAATTTATTATGATTGGGTTAAATCAGGTAAGAATGTGCCTATTGTAGGTAATGGGAAGAATAGATATCAACTTCTTGATGTTGAAGATTTATGCGAGGTTATATGGCTATGCGCAACAAAACCCAAAAATGTTGTAAATGATACTTTTAACGTGGGTGCTGAGAAGTTCACAACAATGAAAGAAGATTTTGGTGAAATTCTAAAATATGCAGGTTTTGGAAAAAAGATTATTGGCATCCCTGCAAAGCCATTGATATGGACTCTAATGGTGCTTGAATTCTTTAGACTATCTCCATTATACAAATGGGTTTACGAGACTGCTCCAGAAGACTCATTTGTTTCCATACAAAAAGCGACGAAAAAACTTGGATTCAAGCCTAAATATTCTAATAAGCAAGCATTGATAAGAAATTATCAGTGGTATTTGAAACATTATATGGAATACAATGATAGAACGGGAACATCACACAGAGTTCCTTGGAAACAAGGAATTTTAAAAATAATAAAGTGGTTCTTCTAAACTTCTATATTCTAAACTCAGGATAAGAAAATTGCCCTTTAATTCTTGTTCTTGATGTATCGTTTCATTCATTTGATAGAATGGACTTCAAATTTACTTTGATTTTTTGCCTTCAGCATCGTTGCACTAAAAATCAATCCCTACCGGGAGAACATACAGGAATTTAACGGTTCCGAAACCTTGCAGGTTTCTCCACCCAAATTTGATTTTCCAGCTCTGTTCCGCCTTCGGCTCCACGGGGGAAAATCAAATTCGTTAAATTCCAGAAGTTAAACGGTGTGCCTTGCATGGCTGCCTGCTATGTCGTGCAAGTCCACTTTCCCAAATTGCCTGATTGGGGAATAGTCGAAGATGACCCGGAAGGTCTAGCATCCCTGACGATATAGTATGGAAGGGATGGCAAGCTCATAATCGTGAGATTATGGGTGAAGTAAGCTGCAGACAAAAGCACAGGTCAAAACGCAAGTGAACTCACGGTTGGCATTGCATAGCTGACAACCCACCAGTTTAACGGGAAGTCCATTGCATCATGCCGAATAAACAGGCATGTGAAGCATGATGAATATGTGATGTGTGTAGAGTTAGCATGTGCGGAAAGCAGGCAGTCTTACCGAGAGAGGTCTCATCCAGTCCTCTGTGGAATAGAGGTATATGAAATGCATAAGCGAGTGTTGGCCATTTTAGGCGTATGGCCTGTGAAAACCAAGTAATTGATGCTGGATGAGAAGTCGGATAAGCTCATAGTAGCGATGACGCAATGCCTGTGAACTCAGGTGACTGATGGGAGGATAAAACATTGCAGATGTGAAGAGCTTAAGTCTGTTGGAATTGACTTCAACATTGGACACATAGACTGCGTTTTTTTTGTGCTGCCTAAGAAGTCAGGCATTTTGCCTAAATCAGTGGAGGGGTCAATCCGTGGAAATTGAGTTTGAATGGGGAGAGAGGATTTCCATGCCGTATAATGCGGCAACAACAGAGAGAGCCGTATACGCGAAATGTGTACGTACGGTTCATGAGAAGAGTTGAAGCTGGTAACAGCTTCTTCCTATTCTACCAATCGCTGACTACTGGCGCATATAGATTAAGCGAAATTCGATAGAACTTTTATATACCCCTATAGTGAATATAAAACTAATGGCAGAAAACATAAATGAATGGATAAATCAAAGACTTGGTGCAAGAGAAAATCCAACCGAATTAAAAGAAAGACTCTCAGCATATGGTTATAATCCAATCATTGTAGACCAAATAACATCACCTACACCCCCTATAAGTCCAGAAAATAAAGAAAATGTAAAAAAATTCAAAATAAATAAGTTCGTCATTGTAGGCGTAATTATTCTTATTATAATAGGTATCTTTTCATTGAATTTTATAAATAGTATTTCTGATCTGAATAAAAACCGAAATCTTGAGAGTAACCAAGCATTATTTATGAAACAATTAGACAATCAAGAGAAAGGTCTAGATGAATTAACAAAATTTACTAAAGACTCTGTAGCAATATGCAAGGAACAAGAAAGGTCGCTAACGCTCCCTAATTCTAAATAAGTTACATCTGTATCTCTTTTCTAGGTCTGGGCTTATCGGGAACAAAAATAAGCATTGCTCTGCCCTTAACATGCCCATCGCATTC
>QMVA01000118.1 GCA_003660865.1 Candidatus Nanohalarchaeota archaeon
GGAAGCAAAACTATGAGATATTGGCATCATTAATATCTACATGGCAGCTAAAGGGTAAAGATATTGCAGATGAACTTAGGCAGATGATGATAAGAAAAATGTGTTTTTGCTAAACAAATACCTTTATTCTTGTGAATATTTTTCTTGCCAGTTCTGTTGTGTTTAATTTTTTGAGTTCGCAGGCTGCGCGGAGTTTTTTTAGTGTAGATACGGAAGCTACTAGTGACAGAAAGACTATTATCTGGAAGTTCACGGCATCTATTGCTGTTATGGTGGGGCTGACTGTTGCGCTTTTGTGAGCCCTAAATATATTTCAGAAACAGCCTGTTTGCGCTTTCTGTTTTTTTGCGGTGTTTCTGCGGCACCAGAAACTGGATATTCCAGTTCTGCCATTCCTGGCTCATTACGCTTCTTGAGAATTCGGAGATATCTTCAAGGTTGATGAGTTTCTCATTGTCGATGATTTTGATGGGTTCAAGTGTTTTCTTTCGGGCGATATCTATTATCAGTGTGTCTTTCGGGATGTTTAGTTTTTGTTCTATATCTCTCTCGATGTTTTTCAACTCCTGAGTCTTTAATGACGCGCATTTTGTAAGTTGCGATTCACTCAGGTCATTTACTATTAATATTGACGCCAGCTTGTAAAGGCTGCGACTATCCAGGCAGTTCATCAGATGTGA
This sequence comes from Candidatus Nanohalarchaeota archaeon, assembly GCA_003660865.1. GTDB lineage: Archaea > EX4484-52 > EX4484-52 > EX4484-52 > B79-G9 > B79-G9. Next base: position 681 of record QMVA01000118.1, read on the forward strand.
TTTGTTTTTGCGCAGGTGGCTTACAAGGTCTATGTCATCCATGCGGACGAATTCCTGTGGGTCAAGGGTTTGGTTGTCGAATGATTCTGTGACTGCGCGACCGAACATTGCACTTGCAATCTTTATTGTGCGATGGAGATAGACTGTTGAGTACATCATGAATCTGCTGATGATTACTGCTTCTATATTTCTCTGGCCTTTGATGCGGAATGCAAGTGTTTTTTTGAAGCATGTTGTACATAGGAGGCGGGAGAGATCTATAAGACCGTAGGCAGTGCCTGTGAAGTATGCGTCGCGGACAAGATAGTCCATCTTGTCTATATCTATACCGGATGAGAGAATGCTTGCGTATCTGCCCTGCCCTTTTATTGTGTCTGTTATGTGTTTTGTACTCAGACCGGCTTTGGTTATCATGTCTTTGTAATATGTTTCAGTTAGTTTTGCGCTTAAACTTGCATGATCTGTGTTCAGCGTTTCTTTTATATAGCAATCTATTTCCGGGTTGTGGGAGAATGGGAAGTGGCCTGTGTCGTGGAGCAGGGCAGCTATTTTTAGTTCCTGCGCTGTTTTTTGTGTGAAGTTGAGGTGGGCTGAGAGAGCCGCTGCAAGGTGCATTGTACCAATGGAGTGCTCGAAGCGGGAGTGGGTTGCGCAGGGGTATACGAGGTGTGCAAAGCCCATCTGTTTTATTCTGCGGAGGCGCTGGAGGGGTAGGGTGTCGATTAGGGCGAGGTCGAAGTCTGTGAGTTCTATGTCCTGATGGATGGAGTCTTTTATTGTGTGCATGGTATCATTTATGTGGGCAATATTTATATATGGTGATGATGATAATTATAATCTATGGATATTGGTCTTTTGGAGAATCTTGATCTTACGCGCAATGAGGCAAAGGTATATGTACGGCTTCTTGATGAAAGTCCTGCGCCGTTGAGTTTTCTTCTGGAGAAGACAGATGTCAGCAGGCGGGGAATATATGATGTGATTGAGAGTCTTTCAAAAAAGGGGCTTATTTCTGTGGTGCAGAAGGATGGCAAAAAGTGTTATGCTGCGTCAAACCCGAAGCGCCTTTATGAGATTGTCAGGGAAAAGGAGCATTTCCTGGATGCGATCATGCCTGATCTTTTGAAGAGACATGGCAGTTTTAAAGAGAAGCAGGGGGCGATGGTATATACTGGCAAGAGTGGAATTAAGACTGTTTTTGATATGATGATTGACGAGGGTAAAGATATTTTTGTTATCGGGGGGCAGGATCTGGTTTATGACCTGCTGAAGGATTATTTTCACAGGTATAAGAATAAGAGAATCAGTAAGGGGCTTACGCTGAATATTCTTTTCAGGCATGATACACATTATGATGTTCAGGTGAACCAGGAGAATGCTAATATTCGCTTTTTGCCAAAGGAGTTCAGGTCGCCTATTAGTACTGTTACTTTCGGGGATAAGACGACTATAAATATATGGGTTGACCCGATGAGTATTCTTATCAAGAGCCAGAAGGTTGCAGACGGGTTTGTGGAGTATTTCAGGATGCTTTGGGATATCAGTAGTGAGAGAGGGCGGAAGTGAGTGGTCACTTTTTCGCTATTGACCACATGAGGTTGAAGTAATTTTATATATGAGAATGATGATAACTATAGTCTATGGATATTGGTCTTTTGGAGAATCTTGGTCTTACGCGCAATGAGGCAAAGGTATATGTACAGCTTCTTGATGAAAGTCCTGCGCCGTTGAGTTTTCTTCTGGATAAGACAGGTGTCAGCAGGCGGGGGATATATGATGTGATTGAGAGTCTTTCAAAAAAGGGACTTGTTTCTGTGGTGCAGAAGGATGGTAAAAAGTATTATGCTGCATCAAACCCGAAGCGCCTTTATGAGATTGTCAGGGAATAGGAGTATTCTCTGGATGCGCTTATGCCAGATCTTTTGAGGAGACATAGCAGTTTTAAAGATAAGCAGGGAGTGATGGTATATACTGGCAAGAAGGGGATTAAGACTATTTTTGATATGATGAATGACGAGGGTAAAGAGATTTTTGTTATCGGAGGGCAGAATCTGGTTTATGACCTGCTGAAGGATTATTTTCACAGGTATACGAATAAGAGAGTCAGTAAGGGAATTACACTGAATATCCTTTTCAGGCATGATACACATCATGATGTTCAGGTGAACCAGGAGAATGCTAATATCAGGTTTTTGCCAAAGGAGTTTAAGTCACCTATCAATACTGTTACTTTCGGGGATAAGACGGCTATAAATATATGGGTTGACCCAATGAGTATTCTTATCAAGAGCCAGAAGGTTGCAGACGGGTTTGTGGAGTATTTCAGGATGCTTTGGGATATCAGTAGTGAGAGAGGGTGGAAGTGAGTGGTCACTTTTTCGCTATTGACCACATGAGGTTGAAGTAGTTCATGAATGACTGGGCTGTTTCTTTGCTTTTTATGTGGATTGCTATGGGGTTTTCTTCTGAGAATATCAGCATGTCAACATTGTCTTCGCAGATTATTGTTGTTGTGGGTGTATTGTATTCATCCGGAAGATGTTTAATTTCTGCGAGAGGTAATTTCAACTTTTTTTTCCTGATACATTCACTATGAATTATCTTTATGGGTATGTTCAATTCTTTCCTCTTTTTTATGAATTGCGGCATAAAGTATTTCAGAAAATCCAAAACTTTGTCTTCATTTGCTATAACATAATAGGGTTTTTCAAGTTTCAGGATGTTATTCAGTACTGTTTTCATGCCTTCTTTTCCAATGTATACTCTGACGCTTATCTCTTCCTCACTTTCTTTATGTTTTCTTAATAGTTCAGGCAATATTGTCTCTAAGTTCGCTTCTTTTTCTTTCAGAAGGTCAATGAGTTTTTTGGGAGTTACTGCTGTGTACTGTTTTTTGTTGTCTTTTATTGTGTAGCTTACAAGACCTTTGTCTAAGAGCTTTTGGAGTATTTCATATATGCTTTTTCTTGAGACTTTTGCTTTGTTCATGATGTCTGATATTGATGCTTGGTCTGAACTGATCAGCGCGAGATATACATCAACTTCTTTGGGAGTCAGCCCTGTATCTTCCAGAATTTTGCGGTCCATGCATGTTCTTTCAGTTTCCTGAATTTATATCTGTTGCTATTTTGTGTCATACCAGTAGGACACATAGATTCTTATGTTCTGGGAGGTATTGTTATCAATAAGTGATAAATTCACTGAAACGGAGGTAATTAAAATGGATGGAGATATAACCGGAGATGTAGCACGTATTGATTTGGTCGAGACCTATAAGACAGAACCGATTGGAGTTACTAAAAGAGCACTGGAAGTGTTAGCAGGATACATAGAAGCTAAAAATAGGATGACTTATGGACTTACAGCAGAACCCACAGAGTCCGATGTGATAATAGAGTCTATAAAAACAGCAGCTTGTGCAAGATATGGATTGATAGTACTGGAGGGTGCTGAAAGCTATGGAGAGTTAAGCGTACTAGCAAGAAATACATTGGAAACGCTATATTCTGAGGTTTCTCATGAAATAAATGATTTGGCAGTTAATAAACTGGAGAATATTCTCGATGCGTTCCGAACTGGAGAAATAAAAGAGGAAATGGCAGTAGAAGCTGGAAAGTTCCTTGGAAATGAACTAGCGGATATAATTGAAACAGCAAAATATGATTTTAACATAGCGAATGTAGAGCAGCATACTGAAGGAGAATATTTTAGTTCAATTTACATCACGTCTCCTTATATGAGGAGTAGTGTAAAAAAGGAAAGACTAGAAAGACATGAAGATGAAGGAAGTGTGCCTCGGATTATAGACGCGTATAATGAAGCTTATGAAACAAGGCATAGGATAATTAAAGAGCAGCATGACGGAGTTATATCCTCTTCGGGTTAAGTGTTGATAAAATTTGGATGTATGTAAGGAATGTGAAAATGAAGTGATTAAAATGGATATTGGAAGTGATATTAATGAGTAATGTAAAGGCACTTATTCGTGTGCTTACAGGATGCGACATCCAGTGCAGGCACTGCTATATGAGTTCAGATAGTTTTAAAAACGAACAATTTACTTATAGTGGGCTTGAGACTGTTGTGGATAAATTAACAGATTATGGAGTTGAGGTAATTGTTTTTACAGGAGGCCAGCCAACACTCATAGGCACAGAGCTGATTGATATCATAGGTTATACTTCAGAGAAAAGAGAAGAAACTGGATATCCGGCAGTGATTGAGATAACGACTAATTCCGGTATTGGGAAGAATAAAGCGACTGCTAATTATTGGCTTTCAAATTTTGCAGAGGCAGGTCTTGACAGAGTACGGTTGTCTGTGGATGAGTACCATCGTGAGTTTCTTCCGGAAGAGTTCGAAGAACGCATAATTGATACTGCTGAGTTGTATAATGTTGCAATAAAGCTTATGGATGTTGCAGGTGTTGAAAAGCAAATTGACACCAATATTGATACAGAAACCAGAAAAACTTTTGCTCTTAGACCCGGAGGACGGGCATTTAGTGATGATTTAGCTTAACTTCGCCACTTCTACATAGCTCACGCTAATTTTGTCAGTAATGTCATTTGACAGTTGGTGTTTACCACCGCAATTTTAGTGATTTATCCTCATAAATTCTGGTAAAATCCTCCAA
>QMVA01000119.1 GCA_003660865.1 Candidatus Nanohalarchaeota archaeon
AACTTTCTCGAATAAAGATATATTCCCTACGGGGAAGGTTACATTTTCTCTCATAGATATCACCTCAATAGTACTATGAGAGTGATGTGACCTTTATTTTATCAAACTGGCGAAGTTAGGTTGAAGCGGAACACTTTACGTCGACCTAATGATCAACATTGTCAATAACCCCCAGTCACCGCTCCCTTCGGTCGCTATAGACAGGGGGCATGACGCCGTTCCAGTCTATGCCGCAAAGTTAGAAAGCACACATTGCGAAGCAGGCAAAGTTCTTCTGAAAAACCCCTTTAACATAGCTCCCGGTTTCCACTCCCTCCGGTCGCTCAAACCGGGCAGAAATCTATTTCTTTATAATGTTGACGCAAAACATTAATATAATTCCCCCCACAATAAACAACCAATGGTAACAAAACACCTAAAAAACCTGCACAACAGGCTCAAATCATTTCTCGGAAAGCTCTTCAAAAGAAACAAAGAAATAAAGCTTGGACTCTACGGCCCCCCGAACTCCGGCAAAAGCACCCTCGCAAACACCATCTGCATGGACTGGCTCGGTAAAGAGCTAAGCACCACCTCAGAAATTCCCCACGAAACCCGCGAAATCCAGACAAAAGAAAACGTCATAATCGAAAACAACGGCAAAAAACTCACATTCAGCGTAGTCGACACCCCCGGCATCGCAACAAAAATCGACTTCGAAGACTTCCTCAAAGGCGGCCTGAAACGCCCCGAAGCCAAAGAGCGCGCAAAAGAAGCCACAAAAGGCGTCATCGAATCCATCAAATGGCTCGACAAGATGGACGCAGTCCTCGTCATCCTCGACGCCACAAAAGACCCCATCAACCAGGTAAACATAACAATACTCGGCAACCTCGAAGCCCGCGGCATACCCGTCCTCATCATCGCAAACAAGCTCGACCTCAAAGAATCCAGCGCAACAGCCATCCGTTCAGCATTCCCCCAGTACGAAGTCATCGGCATAAGCGCAAAAGAAAAACACAACACAGAACAACTCTACCAAAAACTATTTGAAGTACTTTAACCAATAGGTAATACAGATGGACGTAAAAATTAAATTATACCCATACGAAAAACTAAAAGAAGACGGAATCAAAGACATGCTTCACGACCTCAAAAAAAACACAATTATCATGATAGACGCTAAACTAAAACCGGACGAAGAAGCAAAACTGATCGAAGAGACAATGAAAAACATAAGCACAAACTTCTCAGGCATCGAACTCGACTCCCTCGACCTAACAGCATCAGACGAAAACGACACAGTACTAAAAAAAATAAAGACGCAAATCCTCGAATTCCTCACAGGCAAAAAACGCGGCCTGACCCTCATCGGTCCTGCAGACATCATCAAAAAAATCGAAAAAAAACCAGACGACCTGCTACTACACATGAGATAGATACCTATGCCAAACAAATGCACACGCTGCGGGAAAATACATCCGGACGATGCAGACTACCTTCTCGAAGGCTGCGACGTATGCGGCTCCAAATTCTTCTTCTACATAAAAGAAGACAACCTCAAGAAAGCAGAAGAGACAGTCAAAAAACTAACCAAAACCCAGCTAAAAGAAATAGAAAGCGACGTAAGAGAGATAATCTCAAACAACGAAAAAACCAACACAAAAGACGACGCAGTAGCCCTCGACATAGAAGCAATAAACATCAAGCAGCCCGGCAAATACGAGATAGACCTCGTAAACCTCTTCAACCAAAGCCCCCTGATAATCAAACTAGGCACAGGCAAATACAAGATAGACCTCTCAACCCTCAAATTCAAATGGCGAAAATAACAAACCAAATCAAAACTGCAGATGATACTTCTCAAGCTTCTCAACAAAAATCTCCTTGATGCCATCCAGCTGCTTCTGCGTCCTCGCCTCAAACCGAAGACTAAGCACCGGCTCAGTATTAGACGCCCTCACAAGCCCCCACCCATACCCAAAATCAACCCTGGCACCATCAATAGTAACAACATCATACTCCTCCTTCGCAAAATCCTTCTGAATCTTGGCAACAATCTCAAACTTCTCATCATCATCACACTCAACCTTGATATTCGGCGTCGAAACATACTTAGGCAAACTATCCCTAAGGCCACTCAGCTTCTTATGAGTATTCAAAGAAAGCAGCTCAACCATCTTCAAAGACGCAAAAATGCCGTCATCATATCCAACATCATTATAATAAACATGACCACTAGCCTCCCCCGCAATAGGAATCATATCCTCAAGCATCTTCCTGCGAATAAAAGTATGCCCCGTCCGATAAATCACCGGCTTCCCACCATGCTTTCGCACATCATCCATAAGCAGCTTTGAACACTTCACATCGCAAAGAACCGTAGCCCCGTGATACTTATAAAGCACCTCCCTCGCAAGCAGTGCAAGCGCCTCATCACAGGAAAGCTCAGTCCCCCTCTCATCCACAAACACAACCCTATCGCCATCACCATCATACGCGATACCCAAATCCGCATTCAACACAACCACCTTACTCTTAAGATCCTCTATATTCTCAAGCACAGTCGGATCAGGCAGGTGACCGGGAAAATTACCATCCGGCTCACAATAAATAGACACAACATCACACCCCAAAGCCTTGAAAAGTTTCACCGCAACAGGCCCCGCAGTCCCGTTCCCGCCATCAATAACAATCTTTTGCTTCCTCTCGATCTTCACACCATCATTAAGAAACTTCAGATAAGGAACAAGAACATTACGCCGGGAAACCACACCCTTACCACTCCGGTACACCCCCTCAGAAATCAGGCGCACAAGCATCTGAATCTCCTCCGGCGGCAGCACAAACTCACCCTTGCACATCTTAATTCCATTATACTGTGGTGGATTATGAGATGCAGTAACCATCAGCGCCCCATCGCACTCAAAAAAAGCCCTCGAAAAATAAAGCATAGGCGTAGTAACCATACCCACATCAAAAACACTAACACCACACGACATAAGCCCATTGATAAGCGCCGCCTTAATCGCAGGCGAAGAAAGCCGCGCATCACACCCGACAGCAACCGTCCTATACCTCGTATGCGTCGCATACGCCTTGCCAATCCTCAAAGCCATCTTTTCATCAATCTCATCCGGATACAAGCCCCGGATATCATAAGCCCTAAAAATACCCATAAAATCACCATATTACCAGATATACAACATATACCCGCCACACAAACTTATGAATTTATGTATTTCCCACAAACAAAACCTATAAAAAGAAACCCGGAACAATACAACAAGAACATATACTTCATAAGGCAAAAAAAATGCAACCAGACCAATTCAAAACCCAAAAACACGAACCACTACATCTCTTTGAGCAAAAGCTGGACAACATAGCAGAGCAGGGCGACTACATAATCGCACTGGTAACAGCCACCAAACCCGACTTCTACAAGCAATGGTCCCTCATACCCGCCGCAGAAAAACACAACATCCCCCTCTTCGTAATGAACACCGGCCAGCACCACGATAGCCTCCTTGGCCACGGCCTCGAAGAATTCAAAATCAGCGACAAATTCGCAATCAACCTCAACATCAGAGGCGACCTCTCCCAGAAAACATCAGAACTAATAACAAAAATCAAATGGTTCACAGACTACCTCAAAAAAAAATACCCTAGAAAAACAATACTCCCAATAGTACACGGCGACACCCACGCAGCAGGCATCGTACCCCTCGCATGGCTCTTTGCAACAAACCGGAAATGCGCACAAAACGAAGCAGGCCTCAGAAGCATGTCCCCTGACTTCAAAAACCACAAAGACATCGAACAATTCATACACGACCAATACCACAACCCATGGACAACCAACCGGACAGAACCCTTCCCAGAGCAATACGACACATTCATAAGCGCCGCCGCCTGCCACTACCACTTCACCCCCACAAAACTAAACACAGGCCACCTCATAAAAGAAGGCTACCCCAAAAAAAACATCTACGAAGTAGGCAACAGCGTAGTAGACGCAATCGCGCACAAAAAAAACGAAAAAAAAGAACAAAGTATATTCGACATATTCCCAATACTCGAAACACACGACAACTGGATACGCATAGACATCCACCGCCGCGCAAACCTCCTCCCGGAGCGTTTCAAAGCCCTCGTACAAGGCATAATAAAACTCGTAGAAAGCGGCCACAACATAAACCTCATCAACATGAACGCAACAAACATGGCCCTCGAAAACTATGGCCTGAAACACAAGCTTGATGCGCTAAACAAAACCCACGAAAACTTCCTCTTCACAAGCCTCTGGCCAGCCTACAGCCACGTAATCGAATTCCTCGAATCCGGCAAATGCTTCGCAGAATTCACAGACTCAGGCTCAATGCAGGAAGAGCTAAACGAAATAACCAAACCCCTATGCCTGACAGCAAGATACAACACAGACCGCCCCGAAACAATCATGCACGCAAAAACAAACATACTAATACCCCCAATATCCGCAGACTACATCCACAACTTCATAACACACATAGAAAAAGACGAAACCCTCCAAAAACAGATGAGATCTGGCAAAAAACTCTACGGCAAAAACGTAGGCGAAAAAATAATAAAAATAATAAAAGACACAAAAGACCACCCATTCGAATGGGCGCACGACATAGTCGGCCTGAAACAGGACACAAAAAAACAATTCGACTTTCTGTAAAACCACGATACAACCCCGATTTTCCTCGCCCCACAGTATATAAAAAACATATCCCTGTCACACATCTTTCTAACGTCGAAAAATACCCATCACAAGTAAATAATACACCAAATACAAAAATAAAAGAAATAGACTAACAAGAAATCCTTTATACCTACTTTTCATTGTATAAGATATTACTGTTTTCATTAAAAACAAATTAACAACAATAAAGAGAAAAACAATAATTAAAAAAACCAATGATCCTTGAACAAGAAATAGAAGAAATTGAAAAAGCAACAATACAAGCGAAAACAATAGCGATATAAGCACAGACACAATAACAAGCCACTCAAAATTGCCCACAATATTTTTAGGATTCATAAGATACTTTATCTTAGGCACCAGCCATGAAGAGTTAGGAACTGCATTCTGGCGCATTATACTCTTTCTTAACACTTCAGCCCTAAAAATGAGACATTTTTCGTCAAAAATTTTCGTCCTTTGTAGATGACAAACCATGAGTAAGCATAAAAATACAGCCAACCTTTTGCTTTATCTTTCTTTTATCTTTAGCATCTCCACAAGTTCCTCCTGTTTTTTATTTAACTGGACTGAAATGTCCTTTGATATACTCGTTTCATTATTCAT
>QMVA01000120.1 GCA_003660865.1 Candidatus Nanohalarchaeota archaeon
TACGAAAATAGACAAGATGGGTAGAACTGTTATTCCAAGCCCTATAAGAAAAATAATGGATATCAAGGAAGGAGACAATATAGAATGGGTCGTAGAATATGGAAAAATATATGTAAGAAAAAGATTAAAAATAGACAAAAAGACGATCAAAAAAAGATTTAACCAGCTAAGAAAAACTGCACCAAGATGTTTTACAGAAAAACTGGAAGAGGAAGATAAATGGGGATTGCAGGAATGGGCTTTAGCCAAGCTTGGGCTCTAGGAATAGTAGATGTAGGCCTAATAGTATTAAGCCATTGTGAAAATCCAGCAAAAAATGAAGCAATAAACTTTATAGAAAAGATATATCTTGGAGAAATTAATGCAAAAATACCCCTAACAAGCTTTATAGGAGCATACCATATCATGACAAAGTACCTAAAAATCAATAAAGAAACAGTAAAAACAGAACTGTTAAAAACCCTAAACATACGAAGCCCAATATATATTCAAGATATCTCAATTGATCAGGCAATCAAAGCTATAGAATATGCTGCCAAATATAATATTGAGGGATGGGACGGATACCTAGTAAGCCTCGCCGATAGCCTAGGAGCCAACATAATATACACCATAGACCAAAAACTAGCCAAAATAAAACACATCAGCATAGTAGTACCCATAAAAAGAGAAACACTCAAAAAATACCACAAATGGATCAAAGAAAAACTAGAAAAACATAACTAAATGCAACATATAGTCAATTAATAATTTGTTTGCAAAAAAGATTTTCAAGCAGGATAAGGTATAAATATTAGCAGATATCTGTATGAAATTTAAATTCTTAATTATATATGACTAAAAATATAGTACTACTTTAATGTAGTATTTTTGAGGAATAAAGATAATAACCCCCTGACGTTTTTAAACACGGTGAAAATATGAAAGTTACAGTCAGCCTAATAAAAGCTGACATAGGAGGATGGGTTGGACACTCAGTCGTCCACCCCAAACAAGAAGAACTAGCCCGCAAAAAACTACAAGAAGCAAAAGAAACAGGCCTACTAATCGACTATTATGTATACCATGCAGGAGACGACCTACAGCTACTAATGACCCATACAAAAGGAGTAGAGAACCCAGAAATACACAAACTCGCATGGGACACATTCCTAGAAGTAACAAACAAAGTATCCAAAGTACTAAAACTCTACGGAGCAGGACAAGACCTACTAAGCGACACATTCAGCGGAAACATAAGAGGAATGGGACCCGGAGTAGCCGAAATGGAATTCGAAGAAAGAAAAAGCGAACCAATAATAGCATTCAGCGCAGACAAAACAGAACCAGGAGCATGGAACATAAAACTCTACAAAATATTCGCAGACCCATTCAACACAGCAGGTCTAGTAATTGATCCTAGTATGCATTCAGGTTTTGAATTTGAAATAATGGATGTTATTGAGCATAAGGTTGTGAAGCTATCTGCTCCCGAGGAGCTATATGATATTCTTGCGTTGATTGGTACACCTGGCAGATATGTTATCAGGGCAGTATACAGAAAGAGTGACGGTGAGATAGCCGCTGCTGCAAGTGTCACTAGGCTCAGCTTAATCGCAGGCAAATATGTAGGCAAAGATGACCCCGTACTCCTAGTTAGAGCACAGCACGGCTTCCCCGCTGTAGGAGAAGTATTAGATGCCTTCGCTTTCCCACACATCGTAGCTGGATGGATGAGAGGTAGTCACCATGGACCACTTATGCCAGTTGGCTTAAAGGATGCTAAATGTACAAGATTTGACGGTCCACCAAGAGTAGTAGCTCTCGGCTTCCAGTTAAGTGAAGGCAAGCTCATCGGACCAAATGACCTATTCGACGACCCAGCATTCGACCTCACAAGACAAAAAGCCAATGAGATTGCAGACATACTCAGACTCCATGGACCATTCATGCCACATAGATTAGGCCCAGACGAAATGGAATACACCACTCTACCTGGTGTATTGCAGAAGCTACAAGACAGGTTTAAGAAAGTAGAATAAAACTTTATTTTTTCTTTTTGTTTCTTTTTTGGTTTTTGGTTAGTAGTTGTTATCCATTTTGTTTTTAAGTTTTTTTGTATATATTTTATGGGGGTGATGTTTTGTTTAGGGGGTTGTTTTGTAGGTTGTTGTCGTTTTTTCTTCTTGTTTTGATGGTTTCTAGTTTGTTTGTGTCTTTTGTTTATGCTTTTGGAAGGTCTGAGAGGGGTGGGTTAGAGGATACTTTGGAGGATCTTGTGTTTCGTGGTTTTTCTCGTAGTGAGATTGTTGGTGTTTTGGGGCGTGTTCGGCGTTTTGGTGATGTGTATTTTAATTTTAGTGGTTTGAGTATTGGTAGGGGTGGTGGTGTTACTGTTGTTGTTCCTCGGTTTCGTTATAGTTATGTTAATGTTTATGATGTTTTTCGTTTGAAGGGTTATGTTACTGTTAGGGTTGTTTCTGGATATTATCTATATTATAAGAGGGGTGAAAGGTACTATGACTTGTATAGGGTTGATGGTAGGTATTTTAAGTATGAGGGTGTGTTTGTCAAGGATTATAGGTGTTTGAGTGGTCATTGGAGTGTTGTTAGGGTTGGGGAGAAATATCCTTCTGGTAAGCCTTTGATGATTTTTGTTCCTTATTCTGGTTTTGATCTTGGTGGGTTGGGATACGATGTTAGTTTTTCTGGGAATGTTGTTACTGTTAAAGGTTCTGGGGGTTCTATTGTTGTTACTTTGGGTAATTCTAGTGGGGGTGAGTGTCCTGGTAAGGGCACTGTATTGGAGGTTCCGGGTGTAAATGTTAATGGTTCTCGGATATGGGTTTGTGATAGGCTGTTGAATAATTCTAGGATTGTTTGGCGTCTTGTTGGTGTTGTTGACAGTGTTCCTAGGAGCTATGACCGTTCCCGTTACCGTTTTGTTCCTGTGAATGATAGGAAGGTGTATGTTGGTACTTTTAGTGAGAGCTATCTTAGGACGAATGGTTATTGGAGTGATCCTAGATATGTTAAAAGGTATGTTTATGGTGGTTATAGGCTTGTCTATAAGGGTAGGATAAGTGTTAGTCAGGCTAAAAGGTATAGTGGTAATAGATATTATCTTAGGCCTATATATAGGAGTTTTAGGAAGCCTATATATGAATATGTCTGTACGACGACTAACCCTTCTAGGTATCGTAGTGGTTTCAGGTTGTTCTATAAGGGTAGAGTTAGGAAAGTTGTGCCTTTAATGGCTAAGAAATATGTTTTTAATCCAGTTAGGTTGGATGTTGGTACTGGGAAGATTATTGTAAGGAATTTGGGTAGTCGTGGCGCGTATTTTCGGATTGGTGAGTATGGTAAGAGGTTCTTTGTAGGGAAGCGGTCTTATAAGAGTTTTAGTTTTCGTATTGTTCCTCTTGCTTCTGGCCGTATGGGTACGGTTAATATTAGCCTATATGTTTTGAAGGATGATGAGTGGAGACTTTTAACATATATTAAGAGGAGTTTTGATGTCAATGTTCTGTCTAATGGTTTAGATGAGGTTTCTGATCTTTTGGAGGCGAATTATAGTAGGTTTCTGAATCTTTCTTTGGGTAAGGAGTTCTGGGATGTTGCTTCGCTTAGTTTTTGGCGTACTCTCTATTATTCGTTGCCGGGTGTGCTTGCTGTAATTGCGGTTAATACCGTTGTCGGCGTGCCTACTGGTGGTTTAGGTGTTTTGGCTCTTCTAGTAGTGGACATGCAGATATATGCTGGTGTCACTGGGTTGTGGGTTTATCTTAATACTCTTGATGTAGAGCAGGCTTTTAGTGTTGCTTTGGATTTGGCGGCTTTTGGCTTGCCTAGTGCTTTTAGGAAAGGTGATGTTTTTCTTATTTTTCCTTTGTCTATTATTGATCCGTTGAGAAGATTTTTTATGGCTAATAGCTTAGAGGAGAGGGCTGAGGCTCTTGGTGAGGGTCTTGCTTTTCTTGTGTTGATTGCTTCTTCACATCTTGTTGCGAAATGGTCTGATATTAAGGATGTTAGCGGTAGATTGTCTAGGTTAAGGTTTCTTTCCTCTGAGCTTAGGGGTAGGATAGCGTCTATTGTTGGTGATATTAGGGGTAGTGGTTTTAAGGATACCGTCTTGCCTGCTATAGAGAGTGTTGGGAGTGTTGACAGCTATTATGCTAAGCGTTTTGCGGATGTTGTTGTGAGGGGTTATGAGGAGGGTGGTGGGGATTTGGCTGTTAGGCTTGGTGAAGCTGTCTTGGAGGCTAAGAGTGTCTCTATACACGTTTTGAGGGAGTTTATCAAGGTTTTGGAGGATCGTGGTCCTGGTAGTGTGAATGTTGCTAAGAAATGTATGAGACTTGCCTCTAGGATAGGTGGTGAGAAGTATGCTGAGGCTGTGTTGAGTAGGATAAGGGTGGATCCAGTTGATTTATGGGTTAGTGCTTTGGAAAAGGATGCTTTTATTGCTCGTGTTGTTGTCGGCGATAGGGTTCGTGTATTTGTGCCTCGTGAGGTTGTCGAGGCGTTGGGTTTGAGATCTGGCCAGTCTGTTATTCTTGATGTTAATGGTAGGGAGTTTATGGTTTCTCTCGGTGTTGCTCCTTCTGGCCGGTTATCGGTTACGTTTACTGATCTTGCAACTATGTTTGGTGGGGATTTTGTGAGGAGTGGTGACTATGTTTATATTAGTACTGTTTTGAGGAATGTTGGTTTTTGGACGCGTGTTGCTCAGCCTAAGCTTCCCCCTGTATACTGGAGTTTTGTTAAGAGATATGTGGGTTATGATACGGGTGTCTATAAAATTCTTTTGGAGTCTGGTGGTAAGCGGTCTGTTGTTTATAGGAGGCTTACGGATAGGGGTTATAGGTTTAATCTGCCTAGAGGTTTTGCCGCTGATGGGCCTGTTCATGTTACTGTTTTGGAGGAGGTTAAGCCTAGTGTTTTTAGGGTATTGGTGGGTAAGTATGGGATTAGGGATGTTGTGCCGGTTAGACTTTCAGGTACTGGTTTCTTAGGTTTGAGGATTGTTACTGGGTCTGGTGAGGTTATTATGCCTGCTTATATAGATGCTCATTTAAAGTATAATGCTCCTATGGCTGTATTGGATATGGGTGGTGATAAAGTGTTTTTTATATTGTTGGATGATGGTGTTAAGGCTAATTTTAGATATGCTAAAGGTACATCTATAGGGTTAAGAATGCTAAAAGTAGCATCTTCAAACAAGGACAGATATTTAGCA
>QMVA01000121.1 GCA_003660865.1 Candidatus Nanohalarchaeota archaeon
AAATCGGTAGCTAAAGGGTTCAAAGAGAATATGAAGATAATCTTTGATGATTTTCTTCCGAGATGGAATTATACGGTGGTTCCACAATGAGAAACACGGAAGTTATTTTGTTCTCGTTCCTAACCCCCAGTCACCGCTCCCTTCGGTCGCTATAGACTGGGGGCATGACGCGCTTCAGCCTATGGCGCAAAGTTAGAAAGCGCCCTTTGCGAGCGGGGATTTATTCTTAAAAATGTTAACATAGCTCCCGGTTTCCGCTCCCTTCGGTCGCTCAAACCGGGCAGAAATCTATTTCTTTATAACGAGATTCTCAATGCTAATTGTGCGAGAGATCCATTACATAAAAATTACTGCGATATAAACGCTTTTGAAACACGAAGGGATAATGATGCGATAATTGATGATATTGTAACTGGCGGGATGGGATATAAGCATCGGCCTGATGAAATAGCGGGATTGGATTATGTGTATTCTATTTTATCTTCAACAGGAACAAATCGGATTGAGGAGATATCTGCTATATATAATAACGATGTGAAGATACCGCTTAGATGTTCAAATATCGCAATTAATTCAAATGATCGCATGATAACTGCGTTAACAGTATCTGAGGGTGCTTCTGCTGTGGTAAAACATTTGGAGGAAGATTATTTACTTCGAGTATCATCATAGTTGTGTCAGAGGTTTATGGGTTAATGCAGTTCTTCGATGTATTTTGTCAGTTTCTCTAAAACTTCGTCTTTTGCGTTTTCTATAAATCTGATGGAGCCTGCGACTTCATGACCACCGCCGGATACCATGCCATAAGGTATATCTTTTTGGAGACGCGCAACGAAGAGATTTACATTGAATCCCAGTTTTTCGCATGAACTGTTGGAGCGCAGGGTTATGAAGTCCGGACCGTGGCCGATAGATACAATATTTTTAGCGCCGTGTTTCTGGTTGAGACAGTCATTCAGTATTCCGATAGATTTGCCTGGCGCGGGAAAGTCGCCTCTTTGGGTTGATTTGGCTATGTCTATGAGTGCAATGATGATGTTGTTTTTCAGGGTCTTTTCATCTGCGTAGTTGAGGAGTGCTTTTGTCTGTATTTTTATTTTTTCCTGTATGTCTTCGTATAGCAGGTCTACTAGTGATATGTTTTTTTCATCTTCGTGGATCAGGTCATAGACAAGACCGGAGTCCTGCATGAATTTCAGGTAGCTTGCTTCATAATCGACGCATGCTGCAATCTTTTTCAGGTACTCTTTGTCTTTTTTGGAGTTTTTTAGGTACTGCTCGAATTCAGGTCCTTTTGATCTGTCGCCAATCCCAGATAGAGCAGGCAGTATTTTCAGGTCGTCTGTTGTCTGGTTGATTATCTTTGAGAGTTCGTACGCGAGCATGCCTGCTGTCAGGTTCTTGTCGCCTCCTTTAAGGTAGGGATTGATGTGGACATCAATGTACGGGTCAACTACAGATTTTTCGTCTTTCACTTCAGTGAAATGGTGGTCTACAACGATCATCGGGATGTTGTAGAGTTTAGCTTTTCTTATGCTTAATAGGTCTTCTTCTGTGGATCCGTTGTCTACAAGTATTATCAATGGTTCCAGTCTTTGGAATCTTTCGATATTCTTTTTTGCGAATGCGAGGTCTTTCAGGACGTCTTTGTATTCGTAGAATGGTGTGACTGACGGTGACCTGTCGTAGTGAAACCATTTATCACGATTCCCGAAGCGATTCTCAATCAGCGGCAGGATTGCTTTTTCGATTGCGATTGCGCCTGCGTATCCGTCCATGTCTGCATGATGGCGGATCTGAACTTGCCGCCCTTCATAAATTGATTTTTTGATCAATGCAGATGCGCTTATAAAATTGTCTTTTAGTGCGTCGAGTATGGGGCTTTTGATTGTGAAGCTGATGTCCTGTGATTCTGGTTCTTTTGTCATGATATTGTCTATTTCCATGGAGATATCTTCTATTTTTGACATCTCTATGATGTTCATTCTCTTTTTGTCGTCTATTATCTTTATTGTTACTTTTGCGCGTATGGAATTGCTTTCTTTGATTTCAGGGTATGCTCTTTCGCCTGGTGAGATGAAGCCTGCTATGTCTGATGTACCTGTATTGTCTTCAATTTTGAATATTGTGGGTCCTCTTGTCTGGATGATTTTGTTGACTTTGGCTTCTACTGTGTATACACCGCTTTCGTTTGATGTGAGCTCAGATACTTTGTTTGGTTCTATTTGGTTATCTTTTTTCTTTTTGATTTTTATTGTGATGTTTCCAAAGGTTTTTTCATTTTCATTTATTTTCATTGTACCACCTGATTATTTTAATCAATGGAAAACCCGGGATTCTTCAATTTACACCATTATCCCAATGATTTTTTTATCAACTCTCACTGTTCTTTAAACAGCATTTCTTGTATTTTTTACCGGAACCACATAGGCATGGCTCATTTCTGCCTGTTTTATTTGCCTTTGTTTCCAATGACTTCAATGGTGTTTTTGATTTCGCATATGTCAGTTTCATGTATGTTTTTCATTGCCATCAATTTCATCCTCCGACTAAATTTATAGGGTATGATATTTAAAAATGATGGTAGTGGTTGGAATAAAATACACTTCAAAAAGTGTAGTAACTACTTCAAAAATAGAAGTAGATGTCAATAACCCCCAGTCACCGCTCCCTTCGGTCGCTATAGACTGGAGGCATGACGCGCTTCAGCCTATGGCGCAAAGTTAGAAAGCGCCCTTTGCGAGCGGGATTTATTCTTAAAAATGTTAACATAGCTCCCGGTTTCCGCTCCCTTCGGTCGCTCAAACCGGGCAGAAATCTATTTCTTTATAACTGGTCTTAATTTCTTTGCAGTGTGTGTTTTTGTTCTGAATTCTTATTTTCATTCAAAATATCTCGATCTTTTCAGGTGTATTGAGATTGCGATGGTTTCTATATTTATTTTGGAGTATGCCCTTCGCCTCTGGATTGCAGATTATAAGATAAGGCATGTATTTCATTTTTACAGTATTGTAGACCTTGTTGCGATAATTCCTACGTTTATCACTTTTCTTGATTTCCGGTTCATACGCATCATCAGGGTGTTTCGGATTTTCAGATTTATGCGGTTTATAGATACTGGTACGTTCCTTACCAAGGAAGCGAAACTGCACGACGTCAGGATATTAAAAATCGTGTTTACACTTGTTTTAATTATTTTCGTGTTTTCTTCTTTTATTCCCAAGTGGGTAAATACCCAGCCGCTTGCTACGGATATAAATCACTTGGGAAGATTAAAAATCATGAAAATTCATGTTGATGGGGTGTATTTTCAAGCTTCCTTTCGCAACAATAGCATATAGGAAAGATATAGGAAATACGCCAATTACATTAAATTTCCGCAGATTTAATTGTCAGGTCATAATTTATGGACAATTAAAAATCACCGACTTAGAAATTCGCGTAATACCCTGGAGCTTGCTCCGATTGGGATGCCGTCAAAGCCAGACATTATCGTATGGCTTTGCCACATACGTCACTATTGGTACAGTATTTACGATGAGTATAGCGAATTTCAGGCGATTTTTTTTAGTTATGAAGCAGAACGATTTGATAATCCGCAGATTGGGATCTGGAAATCGCAATGTATTTTTCAATTGTGACTCCTACAACTGTCTGTTTTAGGGATATTGTTCCCGTGAATGTTGCAAGGAAAATAACAACCGTCCTGATGATACTTATGAGTATTGCATTGATACTCTAACAGTTGGGGCTGCTGATAAGAGAGTTCATGTTCTCACAAGTAGATAAGAGACTTGTGATTCACAAGAAATGCGGACTTAAGCAACATGATGTTGATGCGATACATTGTAAGCATTGCGGTGGTATAGTTTACCATGAAACTGATGGTGAGGTTAAATAGAATTGTTGATGCGCTTCAGGATATATCTGTTGATTCCAAGTGACTTCTTATCCTGTAGATTCATCTTGTACTCTCAATCGTCGACGCGCCATTTTGGGAGTATTTTGCTGTCTTTGATATTGAGTATCTTTCTCTGCTTGTAGTTCAAAATACCACTCCATGCAATCATTATGCCGTTATCGCCTGCGTATTTCATGGGGCATGCGGAGTATTTCGCGCCTCTTTCTTTGCACATATCAGAGAGCATTTCCTTGAACCTGCTGTTTGCAGCGACACCGCCTGTGATGAGGACTTCCTGCTTTCCTGTGTGCGCGAGTGCTCTTTCAGTCACTTCTATGAGCATTGCAAATGCATGTTCCTGGAAGGAGTAGCAGAGGTCTTCAAGTTTTGCGCCGGATTTGTGCCTTCTTGTGATGTCTGTGACCAGTCCTGAATAAGAGAAGTCCATGCCTTTTACTGCGTATGGGAGTTCAATGTATTTGCCTTTTTTTGCAAGTTTTTCAATTATCGGTCCTCCAGGGAATCCGAGGTCGCATTCTCTTGCGAATTTGTCTATTGCGTTTCCTATGGCGATGTCGAGTGTTTCTCCGAATACGCGATATTTGTTGCAGCTGAATCCTATGACCTGCGAGTTGCCACCGGAGACGTAGAGGACGATAGGGTCTTTTGCGCTTGTCAGGAGTTTTGCAATGTCAATGTGTGATATGCAATGGTTTACGCCAACAAGCGGCTTTGTGAGTTTCAGGGACAGGGCTCTTGCAAATGTTGCTGTGATACGCAGGCATGGGGGGAGCCCCGGACCTTGTGAGAATGAGATAATGTCGAGGTCTTCGGAGTTGATTTTGGCTTCCATGAGGGCGTCTTTTAGCAGCTTTGGCGCAATTTCTGCGTGGTGTTCTGCTGCTTCTCTTGGGTGGATACCTTTAGGTGGGAAGAAACTTGATTTGACGTCTGACAGGATGTTTCCTTTGTCGTCTATGATGCCTATGCCCAGTGTGTGGGCGGTCCCTTCAATTCCTAGTGATAGCATGGGTTTTTTATAGATGGATAGGTTTATATTGTTAGGTTCTGTATCGTTATTCTGAATTTAGTTATGAGTGTTTTATTCTGTAGAGATCCAGAGAAACAGTGCAATAACCTAGTACCTATTTTACATGAGAGATTTCTACATAATCTACATCAATGTATAGTGTATTTTCAAGCATGACGAGTGTATTTTCAAGCATGACGAGTGTATTTTCAAGCATGACGAGTGTATTTTCAAGCATGACGAGTGTATTTTCAAGCATGACGAGTGTATTTTCAAGC
>QMVA01000122.1 GCA_003660865.1 Candidatus Nanohalarchaeota archaeon
ATAAAATTCCAAAATCAACATCAGGCAACACATAGTTAACCAATTGTGCAAATTTTTGGACAGCCCGAATCTTTAGCGTCTGAAATCTGCGCAAAAAATAATCACTATGTAACAGCGCCCTGCCCGTCTTTTGGCACCCCTGTGACTGAAGACTACCCTGCCCCCAGCACAGGGTTTTTACCTTTCTTACCCCTGTCATAACAGTGCAATATTCTTGACCGGTAAAAAACCAAACAAACATCAACAAAAACATTCAACACCGCCAAAAAATCCACCGAACACCCAAAAAAATCATAATTCATCTTCACAGGCGCCTCAACAACCTTATACCCCCTGTAATGCGCACTCACAAGAATTTCAAGATCAAACGCATGCCTCTTCACAAGCACACCTCCCATCACATCATCAAGAACCTCCCGCTTAAACAGCTTTTGCCCCACCCCCGTATCGCACACATCAAGACCAAACAAAACCTTATTCAGGAACCTGTACCCATGCGACGAAAACCTGCGAAACATGGGATGATTCACCTGCGAAAGCGGGTGCGCCTTTGAACCGACAACAACATCAGCATCATCCATAGACAGATGATAAAGAAAACACTCAATCTGCGCTGCCTGAAGATCAGTATCAGCATCCATAAAAATTACAAGATCCCCAGTCACATGCTTGAATCCCTCCCTGATAGCACCCCCCTTCCCCAAATTCTCCCTACACCTGATAACCTTCACATGCCGGGACACATAATCGCATGCCTTCTCCGAAGTCTTATCATCTGAGCCGTCATCAACCACAATAATCTCATAAGGCGCCTCAAACCCCACAAGGATATTCTCACAAGCCTCAAGCGCATCCTCTATTCCCTCCTCCTCCATATACGCAGGCATAATCACAGAAAACTTCATATCACAGCACCCATACACCGAGTAGCAGGATTACCGCACTCAATACCACGATAACGACACCAAAACAGCCTCGCACGATGCCAAATGACCTTCCGCAAAACATACACCCCCACAATCAGCAGCACAATCAGAACAACAACAAAACCCTTCACAGGCACCTCATAAGGAAAGTCCGCCCCACCGCCTATAAAAAACACCTTCTGCGCCCCCGCAGGCTCATTCTGCCCCTCGTACCTAAGATCCACAAAAAGCGTATACTTCCCATCCGCAAACCCTGAAACATCAAAACTCTTAAGATACTCCTTCTGCGTCTCCACACCAACCACTTCATCCTCCTCATAGACGACATTACCCACCGCATCCTCAATAACATAAGATAAATTAACACTGATCAGCCCCGCATCCCCGAAATTGATAAGCCCTATCTTCGCAAGCAACTCACCCCCCGAATCGATAACCTCCTCCGCAAACTCCACATAAATATCAAACAGCGCATACATCTCTTCCTCTTCAGCACTCTCATTCAGAGTCGCCGCGTACTCACAACTCTCGTACTCATCAGGCTTATCATTAGTCGTCCCGCATTCATTAACATCAACACACTCCCGCACCATCACTCCATCCGCAGAACACTCAGACCACCCATCACATACCCACTCCTCAACACAAACAACAGCATCAGCCGCAGGCAGCACAGCCGCCCCGCTCCCTCCTCCACTCCCTCCGCTGTCACCATCACCACTAACCACCGGCTTCACCCCCCCGATAGCAAAAGCAGACAGGGAATCAAGGCTCAAAGTGATCACATCACTACCCCCATCCACCGAAAAATCATCCAGAACCTGCCACTGCGAACACTCCCTCGACGAAAAATTATAATTATCAGAAGCGCACTTAAACACCTCAAGACTCCCCTCATCCAGCCCCCTGTCATTCAGGTACCCCATAGCCAAAGTAACACCCGAAAAACTGAACTCAGTACTAATCACATACACCTCAAGATACTCCCTCCCGGCAGGCAGATTCAAGCTGCCAAAATCTGCATCAGGCACATAATCCACAAGAACCGGGTCAGAAACCGACGGGACATCCACGCGTGCATCCGTCATGTTAACAACAAACCTGCCCCCGAACGCATCAACACTGACATTATACACCCCGACCGGCAGATCAAGAGAATAATTACTCCCGTTAATCACACCAACAAGCCCGCTGGAAGAATAAAAATACACAGTCGTATTAGTCGAAAATCCCCCCGGCATCTCAAGACTGCCATACAGCCGGCTGGCATTCACAATAGTGACATACCACATCTCACTATCACCCTCATAATTAATAGTGCCTGGATACAGCGCCTGCACACCATACACCCCTGGCTCATAAGTGATAGTATAGATAGGCACAAGCAGCGACCCGCCTGTAGCAAGCATCTCAAAACTCCCTGAAAAATTAGCCCACAACTCAAGAACAGTCCCCGGCGCACTCAAAAGCTCAGGCTCCGCATCCACCCTCTTACCCGAATACTGTACCTGTGTGACATTGCCCCGCACCCCGTCAAGATACAAAGCAGCCTCACTCGGCGCCTTTTGAACCGCAAAATTCAGGACATCCGTCGTACCTGAATTATTATAAGTATCAGCCGCATACCACCAATAAGAATAATCCCCTGCATTCAGACCATAAAAAGTATACGAATAATTATAAGAATCATTCCACTGCCCAGTCTGGACAACATCATCATATTCCGCCCCGCCAAAAAAGAACGAAATATTAGCTATCCCCAACCCATCCGTACACGTGATATTAAAAACATAAGCATTCCCCGGCCCATACACAGCAGGCGACAAAGGAGAAGTCATATTATCACAGAACACAGGCGCAGTCTGGTCATCAAAAGACTGGTTCTCATCAGAATAATTAACAATCATCAAAAGATGAGTCACATCTGCAGAACTATAATTCTCATTGCCGGCAAAATAAGCACTCACATAATAATCACCTGCATCATAATCCAGCGTATCAAGCATATAAGTGAGAGGAGACACACCCTCAGCAAGATTCATAACCGAACCATTAGGATACGTCATATTAATCACCATACTCCCCGGAACATCAAGCAGTGCACTAATATTAGCAGCATCCCCTGCACTCTGGTTATAAACCCTCGCCCCGTCAGTCCCGTTAAAAAGAAGCGAAATCATGGGACGCGCAGCATCCACAACATACACCCTCTGCACAGACACCCCCATGTTACCGGACGTATCATTCGCATACATCCTCCACACATAGCTCCCCTTCAGCAGATCAACAGCAGTATAAGAATAAACCGGCCCCGAACCACTCACACTATAATTCCTGAAATCCCCCGTAAAATTCGACTCAAACAAAACCGTATCAACCCCGACCGCATCAGTCCATCTGGCACTAAACACATAAGTCCTGCCAGGCAGGTAATACGCCGACGAATACGGGACAGTCGTCATGCCCGACCCAACTGGCGCAGTAACATCATCCCCTACAGCAAAACTCATAACAGGCGTAACATTCACCATACCATTGATATCATTGGCATAAATCCTCCACCCGACAACAGTCCCACTCACCACAGAAGAATTAGACCACACAAACGCAGACACATCATCAGTCCCCGAAAGCACCGCAGGCGACCCATACAAAGTCACATTCTGCCATACACCCGACTCATTTGTAGCAATCCACGCATGAGCGAGTTCCGCCGCATCAGTCCAGTAAGCATACAAAGAAACCGAACCACCGCGCTCAACAACATCCTCACTCTGCCCGGCATCGTAATACAGAGGAGAACTGTTAAGCACACCCACATACAGCTCCTGCACCCTCGAAGCGACACTGGCATTATAAAATAACTGATCTGTCATATTGCACAGAATCTGCTCGTATCCTATCTCACTACCGACATATGAAAAATACGCCCAGCCATCCGAACCCGTATCACTTGACCCAAGATAATCCGTCGAATTATAAAAAGACACACTATATCCCCCGACACCTTCACTTGCATTCACATCCACAACCCTGCAGCCAACATCAGTCGCCTGACCCTGCCCCACAACAGCCGGGCTCAGGCTTGCATTACCCATACTCGCCCAGCCCCTCACCTCAAAATACTCCACATCAGTATGATTCCACAACCCAACAGAATCATTCACATAAAACCTCACCGAATAATTACCAAGCCCCCACTCCCCGTCCGCGGTATCAAAAGTATAATTAGTCCACACCGAATCAGGCACAACACTCACATTAGCCAAACTCCCTGTAAGCCCGTACTCAACCACACTATAATTAATCAACTCACTCCACTCGACATACCCAAGCAAAGAGCCGCCCCTAAAAACCCGCGTCCCATTCAGTCCAAAATCCCTGACTTGCGGCGCAACCTCAGAAACATGCATCATCCACGTCTCACTCGTAGTATGATTCACGTCCCCTGCGTAAAGCGCAATAACATCATAAGCACCGGCCCCGTACAACCCTGTATCATGAAACAAAGTCACAGCCGAAGTGCCGCTCGCAACATAAAGCAGGTCAGCCCCCGTAAAATTAGCCCATATCTCAACCGTCTTATTAGCAACCCCATACACTGCCGTAAGATTCACAACATCCCCCTGCACATAATCACCCCCGCCCCGCACCCCGTCAATATACAAAGCAATCTTATCCGCCACATCCACAGTATACACCCACGTATCAGTCACATTCATATTGCCGGACGCATCATTCGCATAAACCCTCCACAAATAACTCCCCACAGAAAGATCATACACACTATAAAAATACTCACCGGACACATTAGTCATACTATAATTAACACCATCAAACTCAAGCACAGCACAATCCACACCAACATTATCACTCCACGTAACATTAAACTCATACTCCTGACCCAGAGAATAATTCGCAGTCCCCGCAGGGTTAGTCTTATTCAAAGACCATGCAGGCGCCTCATTATCAAGCACATCCAGAAAATAAGTCACAGAACCAAAACTGCAATTCACATCCCCCCCGTAAACAGCCGTAATATTATACACACCCACATTCCCAAACGAAGACATATTCAAAAGAGGCGACACACCCGAACCAACAGCCACACCATCAAAATACATATCCATCATCCCGCTGCACACACTCAACGCAGTCACATTAACCGCATCATGCATATACACACTGCCGTTGCCCTCCACCCCGTCAATCAAAAGCCTGACCCCGGGATCAGACTGCACAACACTATAATTCCAGGCA
>QMVA01000123.1 GCA_003660865.1 Candidatus Nanohalarchaeota archaeon
AGCTTGCTGTGGATATAAATCACTTGGGAAGATTAAAAATCGCCGGCTTAGAAATTCGCGTAATACCCCGGAGCTTGCTCCGATTGGGATAGCGAATTTCAGGCGATTTTTTTTATTTCTAAATCGACCGCGCATTCTATCTGCATTTTACTCATCCATCCATAATGTATATATATATATTTGCGGATAATGTGTGATATACTATGATACGATACAGGATATAAACGTTTCCTGACACAACCTGATACGATACCACATGAAACGTATCAAAATACGTGATACAATGATAAAAGACAAAAAAAACACCCAAAGTTATGTGATGATACTCTGCTTTATTTATGCAGGTATATCCGCATTATTATTCATCTACCAGCTGTACTTCTGGGCAAGAAGAGGTATGGCGCCACCCGCATTCCATCTTCCGCTCAATGTAACTGGTGAAACGCTCATCAATGAAACCATCCAAAGAAAATCTATAGGCTTTCGGGGAATACAGATGAATTCAACAATTATTTTAGCAGTTTCCTTTCTCGGCACAATAACCACCTCACTTGCCGGCATCACAATAATGGACCTGATAAAGAAAAAAGAGACAAAGGAAATCAGAACCAAGACCATGGACATCATGCTCATGCCCGAAGAGAAACTAATCATTCGGTTGTTAAATAAAAACAGCGGCGAACTCTCCCAATCTGAGCTTGTAAAGCGCTCAAAACTATCAAAACTAAAAGTCAGCAGGGTAATAAAGAGACTGAAAATGCTGAAAGTAGTCAGCAAATATCCATACGGCGTAACAAATAAAATCGTGTTGGAAAAGCACATGCAAGAAAGCAATTGATAACCAGTCATGGAATTTAAACAGATTCCACTCCTGTTATTTTCCGAAAATAAGCGCATATGAGTCCTTTATCATCACTTCTTCAGCCGAAACAGAACAATCTCACCACTACAAAAAAATGCATCATACCTTTTTCTCTCAGTCAAGGGAGTTGGCGTGGAGGGCATCACCATATGACTATGAATTATATTATCAATGCTTTTCTGTAATGATATTGTGCATCTTCAAACTTCCTGTTCTTCGCATAAACTTTGGGAAGCTTCTTAACTTATTCATGCGCTTTAATCATAAAGATTTTCTTCTTTTTCTCCATATATCAACAATATCCCAATAAATTTTAATGTATTTATCCAATAACATAGCATGACAAATTTTTCAAAAAAAGTCCTGGAACTCACAAAACAAATACCTAAAGGTAAAATAACAACCTACAGGCAATTAGCAGCTGCCGCAGGCAACCCCAAAGCCTGCCGGGCCGTCGGAGGCACCCTAAACAAAAACAAACACCCAATAGTCATCCCCTGCCACCGCGTAATAAAAAGCACTGGTGAAGTAGGCGGCTATTCAGGAGGAACAGTAAAAAAAGTCGCGCTCCTAAAAAAAGAAGGAATACCAATCAAGAACAGCAAAATAGTAAATCTTAAACACTATCTACATGAATTCAAATGCTAAAGATATAGTGAATCCGCTAACATTTTAATATTATGCGGATTTCTATATCCTGAGACTACGTCTCAACCTTTTGAGCTGATGCTCAAAATCATATCACTGGCGTTCTAAGCTTTTGAGCTGATGCTCAAAATCATATCACTGGCGTTCTAAGCTTTTGAGCTGATGCTCAAAATACGCAATCTGAATTGTTTGGGCGTAGTATTATGTGGAATCCTTGCGTGTCAAGAACTTTAAGTCAGGTTCAGAGTAAAGATGTCGCGCAGTAATGAATATGCGAATGTGGATGAAGTCAGGATTGAAAGTACAGAGTAAACTCCTGAATTCAGTTCATGCAGGTGCGTGAATACTTTAGGTTATATGTGTCAGGGATAATTTGGCAGTTGTGCTGAAGTTCAACAAATGTCGATGAGACCATATGAAATCTGTTAAGATATATAAGCGGAAGCGCATAAGATAGTGATTGGAGTAGGAGGGGTGATGTTTATGCGCAGAACAAAAATCGTGTGTACTATTGGTCCAAAGACAGAATCGCTGGATGCGCTCAGGAAACTTGCGCGGGCAGGTATGAATGTTGCGCGGCTTAATTTTTCGCATGGGAATTATGATGAGCAGGGTAAGAAAATTGAGAACCTGAAAGAGTTGAATAAGGGGCTTTCGAATCCTGTGGCGATTCTTCTTGATACTAAGGGACCGGAAATCAGAACAGGGGATCTGGAAAAGGACATCTGCCTGAAAAAAGGGGATAAGTTTACGTTTACGGTTAAAGATACTGTTGATGAGGTAATGGGGACTACACTGAGCTATAAGCACATCATCCATGACATTAAAGCAGGAGATATGATTTATGTTGATGATGCCATGCTTGAGTTTAATGTGAAAGATATTTCGGGGCACAAGATTATCTGCAGGGTCCAGAATGACGGGCTTTTGTGTTCCAGAAAGGGAGTCAATGTGCCGGGAATTGATATAAATCTCCCGTCGCTGACTGAGAAGGATATTGAGGATATTAATTTCGGGATACTTCATGATGTGGATTATATTGCTGTGTCGTTTGTGAGAAATAAGAATGATGTTTTGAAGCTTAGGAAGTTCTTGAGTGAGATGGGGGCGACTATGAGGATTATTTCAAAGATCGAGCATATACATGCGGTTCACGATTTTGAAAGTATTCTTGAGGTGTCTGACGGGATTATGATTGCCAGGGGTGATCTTGGTATCCAGATGCCGTTTGAGGAGTTGCCAATGATTCAAAAGGATATTATTGAGAAGTGTAATAGTGTGAGTAAGCCGGTTATTACTGCTACGCATATGCTTAATTCCATGGTGAATAACCCGCGGCCTACGCGTGCAGAAGTCACAGATGTTGCTAATGCTATTTTGACTGGCACTGATGCGGTTATGCTTTCACAGGAGACTGCCAAGGGTGAGTATCCGATAGAGTCTGTGAAGGTTATGGATAAGATCTGCAGGGCTACTGAAATAAAGATGGATTCCAGAATAAGTACAAAGGTCTCGAAAAAGAGTATGACGGATATTGTGGGGCAGGCGGTTGCACTGATTTCTGAGAATATCAAAGCGGATGCGATTCTTACGTTTACGCAAACTGGCAGAACTGCTAGTGCGCTTTCAAAATACAGGGTAAAGTCGCTGATATACGCTATGACGCCTGAAGATAAAGTCTTGAGGACGACTGCGCTTACATGGGGTGTGTCTGCGCATAAGATTTCGGCAGGATATAAGTCTACAGATGTTATGATTAATGAGGGTATAGAGTCTCTGAAAGAGAAGGGCGTCCTTAAATCAGGGAATGTTGTAATTATTACTGCGGGTGTGCCTCTCGGGGTTAGCGGTGGCACTAATCTTTCTGAGGTCCGGAAAGTCAGCTAAAGTTTATATTGGATATTATGTATCTGAAGTGTATGGATAAGTTAAAGTTGAATCTTGGCTCGGGGATTGTGTATCGACCAGAATATGTGAATATAGATAGATTCGGGGGTTCTTTAGCAGATATTGTTTGCGACGTTGGTGATTTGCCCTTTGATTCACAGAGTGTTGGTTCTATTGATGCGCTCCAGCTTATTGAGCATTTTGATTATGTTCATTGTGTTTATGTTCTTTCGGAATGGTTCAGGGTGCTGAGACCAGGGGGGTTACTGATACTTGAAACCCCGGATTTATATAAGTCGTTCAAAAAGCTTAAGAAGGAAAATTCTGAAAAGCAGAAGGTGACGCTACAGTGGATTTACGGGATTGACTCTTGCGGCATGCAGCATAAGGTTGTGCTTCCATTTGAATTGCTGAGGGCGCTTCTTGAAGAGATTGGTTTTGAAGATGTTTTGCAGGAAGATCAGAGGACGCATAAGTATGAGCGGGGCTTGCGTGTTGTGTGCAGGAAGCCATTGTCGTGCAGGGCTAGTGAAATATTTGCGCTGTTCAGGAAGTGTTTGAGAAGTGAACTTGAGGTTGATGATTCTGATGTGCTGATTGGTGTTGAGAATTATTGCATCAAAGAAATATATGGTGAATTTTTGGATGATAAAGAAGATTCGGTTAACAGGATAATTGCTAGGTCTGCTGTGTGCAATCCCAAAATTGCGCTTGCTTTTTGCAGGGTGCTTTTTGAGTCTGGTGAGATTGGTGAGGAGGAATACGGGCAGAAAACGGAGATGATTGATTATCTTATTGAAAGTGAATTTCACAGGAAGCTTTTTACGTTATGGTCCAGGTATAAGAAGAGTATTCTAAAGACCGATTCAGATTATGAGATGTTTATTGAAAATGTTGAATCGAGGGTTGTCGGGATGTTAAATGCGCGTGATTACGGGGGGCTTGAGTATATTTTGTCTCTGGATGCGGCAGACATTGATGTGTTTAATATGCATGTTGTCCAGCTTGCGGCGAGGAGATTGTTTAATCGCGGTGTGAAGGAATTTTGCAGGAGGAAACATGAGGATTCGCGCTCTTTGTTTTTGGAATCTGTGAAACTTAACCCAGAGAATCCATTGTGTTACTGGAATATTGCACGGTTAGGTATTGTTCTTGGTTATGGGAAGGAGAGTGTTTTGGAAGGATATGCTGATGCATTACTTACTGTGAGAGACAAGAGAGTCAAGGTGATGATTGAAAA
Source organism: Candidatus Nanohalarchaeota archaeon (assembly GCA_003660865.1). GTDB lineage: Archaea > EX4484-52 > EX4484-52 > EX4484-52 > B79-G9 > B79-G9. Next base: position 4,638 of record QMVA01000123.1, read on the forward strand.
GGAGAGAGAGTTGTTTTGTGTGGGTAAAGCGTATGAGATATTGAAAGAGGCAGTGTCTGAGGATGCGCTGAATGTATGATAGGTATTTTTAAATACAGGAATGTGCTATAAGGTTATAGAGAAATATATTTGAGTGGTTAATTTGGTTAATGATAAACTTCAGAAGATTGGAAGTAAACTGAAGGTGTCTGGTCAGGATATTAAGGGTATTCAGAAAAGCCATACACTTTCGAAGATGAAATATTATATTGCGACTGCTGTTGTCGGGATACTTACGTTTGTTCTTGGGTTTTTTGCGGGACGGGGGACTTGTCCGGAAATATCTTCTGCATCTATTGTTTCTCCCGGAGGGTATCCATATGCGGCGGGACTTTTTGTGCCGGCGGCGATGAATGGGAAAAAGAAGACATCTAAAATTGCGGTTATGCTGATAAGTGTTATCGGATTTGTAGTGGTAGTCAAAATGGCATCTGTTTTCGGTCAGGCGATAGATTATGGTGCTTATAA
>QMVA01000124.1 GCA_003660865.1 Candidatus Nanohalarchaeota archaeon
AAAATTCACCTATAGATGCTGGCGTGCATATATCCCAAAACAGTGCACGCGAATAGTGCAATTTTACACTTTAGTAAAAAAAACCATACCGACGACCTAATATTCGCCAAAAGAACAGAAGATGCTTTTAGGAAATATGAACGCGAAGAATTCATAGAGATGGACTTCAATGTATTTCTAAAAGAGACAAAAGAATGGTAGATACTTCATAAATTTTACTGGAACATTCATGACTTACCCTATAAATAACTCTTTTTCAATTATCAATCCCACAGGCTGATTTATTTCCGTACCTATTATCAGACAATCCCCATTAAAAAGTTCTACTTCTTCCTATACTTCTTAACATAATCCTCCGCAAGCAGAGCCACAGAACCCTTAAGCCCGAGCCCAAGTGCAATACCGACACCTAATCCCACTGACCCGAGAATAACAAGCACAATCGCACTGATAAGAAACGTATCAATATTAACAATCGAAAGAGACATCACAAACCCGACAAACACAACAAGAAAAAACAATCCCTGCCCGATGATACTCGAATGAATCTCATTATCCCCGAAAATATCCTCCTTAACATACATTCCAATAACATAAGACAAAAGCAGCACAATTCCCGCTGCAACAATCGTAGGCACAAACCCGATAAAATTCTGAAGTTGAACCGCAACAGATTCAAGACGTTCCATCTGGCATACTGCTACATGAATCACAATCAGTATCAAATACCACTTAACGAGCGTCCCTGCAACAGAACTCACCTTCAGCGGAATCTTGCCCTTATCCCTGACATAGCGATCCACCCTAAGTCCCACAAGTGCCTTTCTGGAAGCATATCCAAGAACAACAGCAACAACATATCCCACAATAAGTATGACCAGCGCATAAAACAAATCCATAGAATTACTTACCACAACCTCTCTGACTCCATCAACAAACACATTAACCGATTCTGCCATCAAAACCACCTCGTCATCATAATTCATTTCTGGTATATATGGTATACTAAGCAATTTATATATTTAACACAAAACAGAGTGGATTATATTAAGAAGACACCTAATGAGATATGGAGCGCGCAGCAAAAGGAGCTAATTGATGCGCAGATTGAGGGGATAAGTGCAGAATATGAACAATTTAGGAAACTCCATGGGTTCGGTAAAGAAGGTCAGGAGAATCAGTGAAAAAGAATTGCATAAACTTGTGCATAAGTCGGCGAAAAGGAGCCGTCAAAGGTTTTCAGGGAGTTTAGGTTGATTAAATTCACAAAATAGGGCATATAACATTTTTAGTGAAAAAAATAGATATTGTTAAAATTTCTTGATTCTTCTTTGCTTAGGCAACTGATTCTTCACCCGATTATCTTTGTAGATGGCGCAGCCAAGATAATCATTCCCGAATTTTACTATTACATAAGATGAGATGAATTTCTCGCGCGAACTTATGTTCTCCAAATCAAGCCCCCGTAGGTAGTTTTGGGCATCTGCATTATCTAGTTCAAGTATGTTTTTTGTCGCATGCTTCCCAAAAAGCTGGATGGCGTTTGTTGTCAGTTTCAGTGTGGCGGATCTTCTTGCAAAGAGCATGCCTATACCTTCCATTTTCAGGTCACTCAGGTCTTTTGAGAGAGCGCATCTCGTGGTCAGCCAGATCTTGTCTGAACGCTCTAAGTATTCATATTTGTCAAGGATAGATTTTTCTATACCGTATTGCTCATTGATCTCTTTGAAGAGATCTTTTTTTTCACGCGTGTTCAGGATTTTCAGGGCTGATGGTCTTTTCTGCATAATCATTGCCTATTCTTTTTTTATCTTCGCTACAAAAAATCCTTCAGAGTCATTGTCCTGGGGGTATATTCTTGCGCAGTTCTTTACCTGTTCTGTGTATTGCCTGCCCTGCCATTCTTCTATGCCTGGTCTTGTTTTCAGACCGTCCAAAGTTATTTTTTCTACAGTCAGGCCTTTGACTTTGTCAAGAAGATTTGTGATTACTTCTTCGTTTTCCTCAGGGGCCAAGGTGCATGTGGAATATACCATGGTTCCACCGGGTTTCAGGCAGTGTATTGCGTTTGTTGTTATGTGTTTCTGGAGCCTTGAGAGGCCGTGTATTAAGGTTTCGCTCCATCTTGAGAGGACTTTCCAGTCTTTTCTGATTGTGCCTTCTGCTGAGCAGGGGGCGTCTATGAGTATTTTGTCGAATTGTATGTGAGATTTATTTAGTTTGGCTGCATCCATCCTTGTTACGATAGTATTTATTATGCCGCTTTTGTCGAGGTTGTATCTTAGGGCTTTTATGCGCGACATGTTTGAATCATTTGCGATTATTAAGCCCGTGTTTTCCATCATCTCTGCCATCTGGGTTGTTTTTGAGCCAGGTGCTGCGCATGTATCCAGTATTGTCTCGTATTTTTTAGGGTCAAGTACAAGCGGCGGTATCATAGATGATGCTTCCTGAACATAGAAATAGCCGAGGAAATGTTCAAGTGTGTTTCCAAGGGCGATATCTGCTTTGTTTTCAATCCAGAAACCGTGCCGTGTCCATGGTATGGGTTTCAGGATGAATCCGTGGTCTTTCAGGCGTTGAGTGCATTCGCTTACAGTGGCTTTAAGCGTATTGATTCTTATTGCGCGCCTCAGTGGGATTTTGCAGTATTTAAGATATGTCTTGTTTTCGCGTCCCAACAATGCGTGAGATCGTGCTTTGAAGTCTGAAGGGAGTATAATGTCTTGTTTCATTGAGGTTCACAACTTTTATGTTTTTTTCGGGCAGGTCTATTATGTATCCTTTACCTCTGCCGTGGCCTGCAAGTGCGCAGTTTATTGCCAGTGTGCTTGCGATTTTTTCTATGCCGTTTGATTCGTGGATGTGACCGAAGATATGAAGATATGGATTCTTTGCTGATATGAATCGACGGTATTCCATGTGGCCTGCGTGCGGTGTAGACCATGCGTGGTCAAGGATGCTATATGGTGGGTAGTGTGTTATCATGATAAGTTTTTCGCTATCTATATATTTTACTGCATCAAGGATTTCTTCGAGATTGAATGGTGTGCTGGGACCGATGCATAAAAAATGATAGTCTTCATGTGCGAAAATACCGCAATTATTTACTGTGACATGTTCGCTGGTATAAACGAGATTCCGATCCCAGTTCCCTGGTGTGATGAAACTTCTTGTCTTTTTTGCATCCAGCTCTTTGAAAAAGAGATAAGCTAACTGATTGTCCGAGAAGTCGCCAGCATTGATAAAGATATCAATATTTTCGGTTTCGATTGTTTTTAGAATGTTGCTGCATAGTGCGGCGCTTCCGTGTATGTCGGATGTGCATAGCAGTCTCATATTTATATAGAGGATAGCAGTATCTATAAAAATATATGTGTTTTTACAGGGCGTGTATTGCCTGTAGCTGCTTACGCAACTTTACTATGGATCGATCGACAATGTCTTCGCTTTTCGCGCCAGTACATACTATTTTTCCGGAATTGAATATCAGAAAGACGACTTTTGGCTCACCAAGCCTATAGACTAGCCCTGGAAACTGCTCGGGTTCATACTCGCATTCACCCAGTTCAAATACTATCTTGTTCAGGTCAAGTTTTGATTTGAGATTTGCTGATGCGACAATGTTTACAATCTTTATATCTGTTTTACCTTTTACTTCAATTCCAAGGTCCCTGAATGCCTCAACTGTTTTCTCTACTGCTTTTTTTGCGTTATCAAATGATTTTGAGCCTGAGCATATTATTTTGCCAGTTGTGAATATAAGTGTTGATGCTTTGGGGTCTTTTATGCGATAAACGAGACCGGGAAAGGATTCTGGCTCGTATTCTGCTTCGTGCAGATTTGCTGCGAGCATCTCTAGTGAGAATTTGGTGTGAGTATCTGCGGATACTACAATGTTTTGTATCTTAATTTCCGCATCTTCGACAACCTCTTTTTCAGTTATTTTTTCTGTACCTTTAGCAACCACTTCTTCCATTGTTTCTTCTGTATCTTTAGCAACATCTTTTCCAGTCATCACACCATCTCTTATTTACTAATTTTTTAGATTAATTAATGATTATTAATAAATAGATTTCTTTATATATCTTAAGTCTTTTGGTGTATGGGGATGATGTTGCATAACTAGTAGGAATTACATGGACTGTTGCTGTTTTTAACAATTTGGCCAAAAAAGGCTAAACGACATCAAAAAGCCCTTTGGTCAAGACTTGTGCAACAGCACCTACATGAGGAATCTTTCCGAAAAAAGTACATTTTTTTGGTAGTTCAAACGCTAAATATTCCGCTACTCTATTTGGGGTGGTACGCGGAATCTTTGCGTGTCAACAACCTTAGGTGGTATGTGTGAAGTATGTACTACCTACTACCTGTCTATTGGCATCCGTCTATTGAGTACTAAAACACAATCTCTATATGTCGTCTGCAAGAGGGATGACTGCTGCGGGATGATATATTATCACAAAAAAAATATACCTGCCTGTCTTTTTGGAATCTATATGTGTAATATGGCATTATTTTGCGCTTCAGAGAAATAATAATGAATCCCATCTGAATTTGAAAGTATATTCTTATGACTTGCATCCTGTGGATTTATCGTGAAAAAATACCCTGCGCCTACTGGAAAAGCTTCATTACTTCTCCCTGCGCCATTTTGACTTCTCTTATAGTAAGCAGAGCGTTGCAATGCTCGCATACCCCTTTTTGTTTGCCCCATGTCCAGTCAAATATGCCATCGCATTTTGAGCAAACAACTTTGATTTTCAAAATACCGCCTCCGCTAGTGATTATATGATATTGATTATATTTCAATATCTCGACATAGTATTATGAGTTTTAATCTTTATAATACTTTATGTATTTTATGAAATATTTACGGGGAGATGCAGAAATTATTTAAACGTCTACTCAAATAAGAACATGATGAACAAAAAAACAAAAGCATGATTAAAAGCAGAAGCTATGACTGGTTTGTTTTACAATACACTCGCTACGATATTATTTGTGTCATTGTATAATCTGACTTTTTATATAATTTTTGTAGTCTTCTCTGTTACAATACTATATGGAATAATCTCTGGATTCATAATATCTGTTATTGACAAAAAACCCTCGATTAGTTTCCTAAAAAAAGGG
>QMVA01000125.1 GCA_003660865.1 Candidatus Nanohalarchaeota archaeon
ATGACCTCACCCAAAAAAGCACCCACACAACACTCATCATCGCCCTCCTCCTGGCAACATCCTTCTCATTCATCTTCTTTCGCCACCAGTTCTTCATACTGGCATTCATATCGATAGGCGCAATATCAAGAATGACGCAAAAATACTTTCCCCTCCTCATCGGCATCGACTTCTGTCTCTTCTTTGCAATACTCATCTCAATTGCCTACAGCCCGACCATCGGCATGCTCACAGGAATAATATCATCAACAATTGGCTCATTCCTAAGGCAGATAGAACGTGTAGAATACTACTTTACTCCTATCTACGGCTTCATCCCCATCTGGATAATAATGTCCCTCTCAATCATCCCCCAAACCTCAATCCTCCTCACAGGAATGATCTGCGTCGCAACATACATAATCACGCGCTTCATCATGATATCAATAACCTTCAACATCTGCATAGCAAACCAGATCACATACATCGCAACCACCCTGGTATTCAACTACTGGCTCCTCTCAACCGTAGCCCCAATCCTCATAACCCTCATGGCATAAATCAAAAACATACATCCCCCCAACACATACTTAAAAATGATTAATCATATAATAAAACATGCCCCAAACACCAATCTCCAAACAAAACAACCTAAAAGCAAACCTAAAACAGATGCGCTCAGTCCTCATCGCCTACTCCGGCGGAACCGACAGCGCCTACCTCGCAAAAACAGCACATGACCTCCTCGGAAAAAACGCAACAGCAGTAACAAAAACCTCCCCTGCCTACCCCAAAGCGCAGCTAGACGAAGCAAAAAAAACAGCAAAACAAATAGGCATAACTCACATAATAATCCCCCCGAAACCCAGCGACCTGAAAAACATAGAAAAAAACCAAAAAGACCGTTGCTACCACTGCAAAAACCAGCTCTACAAAGACCTCAAAATAATCGCAAAAAAACAAGACATAACCCACATCTTAGACGGCACAAACTACACAGACAAAGACCGCCCCAGCATACAGGTAATAAAAGAACAAAACATCCAAGTCCCCTTAAAAGACGCAAAACTAACAAAAAAAGACATAAGAACCCTCTCAAAAAAACAAAACCTCCCGACATGGAACAAGCCGGAAGAGTCATGCATCGCAACAAGATTTCCCCAAGGCACCAAAATAACAGCCCAAAATCTGGAAAAAATCCAAAAAGCAGAAAACATAATAAAAACTCTCGGCATAAAACAACTGCGCATAAGACACCACAACACACAGGCAATAATAGAGATCCCAAAAAAAGACATCCCTCAACTCCTGAAAAACCAAAAAAAAATAACAAAACAACTAAAAAACCTTGGCTACCCAACAGTCGCCCTTGACCTAGAACCCCTGAAAGAATAAAAACTAAAAAAATAAAACACCATCTAATAGTGCAATAAAAATCATAGAACAATATATAAAGTTGGAGAATTCCAAGCTATTAATTGCTTGATACAATTGGTGGTGCAATAAAAATGGAAAAACTACTAAAAGACTACAAATCCGGCAAAATAACAACAACAGAAATACTAAACAAGCTAAAATCCCTACCATACGAAGACCTCGGCTTCGCAAAAATAGACACCCACCGCACAATAAGAACAGGCCACCCCGAAGTCATCTACTCAAAAGGCAAAACCACAACACAAATACTTAAAATCCTAAAGACAATGTCAACCCACAACCAAAACATCCTCGCAACAAAAGCAGACAAAAAAACATACACCACAATAAAAAAACAATACCCCAACGCCCAATACAACGAGCCCGCAAAAACAATTGTAATAAAAAAACAGACCCCAAAACCCAAAAAAGGAAAGATCCTGATAATCACCGCCGGCACATCCGACATCCCCATAGCAGAAGAAGCAAAAGTAACAGCAGAACTGATGGGCAGCATTACAGAAACACTCTACGACATCGGCGTAGCAGGCATCCACCGCCTCCTCGACAACAAAGAAAAGATATTCACAGCAACCATAATAATCGTAATCGCCGGCATGGACGGCGCCCTACCAAGCGTAATCGGTGGCCTCGCACAAGCCCCTGTAATCGCAGTCCCCACAAGCGTCGGCTACGGCGCAAGCTTTGAAGGCATCGCCCCCCTCCTCACCATGCTCAACACCTGCGCCCCCGGCGTAGTCACAGTCAACATCGACAACGGCTTCGGCGCAGGCTACTTCGCATCAATAATAAACAGGTGATAACCATGAAAACAGCATACATAGATTGTTTCTCAGGCATAAGCGGCGACATGTTCCTCGCCGCCATGATAGACTCAGGACTATACTTAGACTACCTGAAAAAAGAACTAAAAAAACTGAACCTGGCAGGCTACGAAATAACCGCAAAAAAAACACAAAAAAACCAAATCACCGCAACCAAACTGACAATCACAGTAAAAGACCACCAGCCCCACCGCCACCTAAAAGACATCAACAGCATAATCGACACAAGCACACTTGATGAAGACACAAAAACAACCTCAAAAAACATCTTCCATAAGCTGGCAGAAGCAGAAAGCAAAATCCACAACATAGACATAAACAGTATCCACTTCCACGAGGTAGGCGCCATTGACTCAATACTCGACATAGTAGGCGCAGCAATCGCCCTAAAAAAACTAAACATAAACACAATCTACACATCCCCTCTGCCACTAGGCGCCGGCTTCATAAAATGCGCACACGGAACAATCCCACTTCCCGCCCCCGCAACAGCAGAACTCCTAAAAGGCATTCCTGTCTACCAGACATCCACAAAAGGCGAACTCGTAACCCCCACAGGCGCAGCAATAATCACAACAATAACCAACCGATTCACACAAATGCCCCAAATGAAACTAGAACAAACCGGCTACGGCGCAGGCACCCAGGACTTCGACCACCCAAACCTCCTAAGAATCTTCATAGGCACCGAAGAAGAGCAATACCAACAGGACACAGCAACAATAATAGAGACCAACATAGACGACATGAACCCCGAACACTACAGCCACATAATCGAAAAACTCCTAAACGCAGGCGCCCTCGACGCATACCTCACAGGCATCCACATGAAAAACACCCGCCCCGCAACAAAACTGACCGTAATAGCAACACAGGAAACCCAAAACAACCTGACAGACATAATCTTCAAAGAAACCACAACATTCGGCATAAGGACCTACAACGTCCAAAGAAAAAAACTAAGCGCACAAAAAATCAAAATAAACACAAAATACGGTCCAGTCACAATTAAACTAGGCAGATCAAAAGACAAAATAATCACAATCTCCCCTGAATACAAAGACTGCAAAAAGCTGGCAGACAAAAGCAACATCCCCCTAAAAGAAATCTACGACCTGGCAAAAAAAGCATACCTTGACAAACAATAATTTATTCACACTATTGCCGCACTTTCAATGTGCTGAGGCGCATCACAATCACTGGAATCCATTTTTTTCAAAGACTCAATCATCAGCGATTTATGAAGTTCAATCAGTTTTTTAACTGCAACATTATCCTGGTTTATCCGAAACATCTGCGATTTCCCGACTTTACGGGTATGAACTATAATTGACGAATCAACAAGTTTATCCCATATCTTGTCAAGCGTATTCCAGGACACATTTGAGTTTTTTGCTATATTCTGCTTATTATGATCATATTCCCTAAAGACAATCAGAAAGTCAAACACCCTGATTAAAGGTGTGTCTCCCAAGAATTCTATAAGCAGCGAGTCATTTTCCGATGTCATTTTTATCACGTTGATTTAATTTGTGTCACCGTGTATGCGACACAACTGTGCTTTTTGTTAATTAACCGTAATTAACGTTAGTTATCATTATAGTTAAGGTCGTTACTATATGGACAAACTTAGCCAAAAACCAAGAGACCTTAATCTATATGGTGAAGACATTTGTCCAAATAGTTATGTCTTCAACTATAGTTAACATTGAAGCGTTATATTTAAATAGTTTTAGCTCATAACATCAATTTATGAAGTTTTCTTTTGATGAATCATCAGGAATTAAGAGGACAATTATCGAGAGGATGGTATCAAAAAGAATATGGGGTGGCAAACATATTGACTACGAACATATCGCAGGCGGTTTCCCGTCACATCTCAAAAAAAACAGTCCTTTCAGTAGCCGACGAATTGATAAGAGATGAATTTATAGTAAAAAAGCCAACAGGATATGGCTTGCAGGTCTATCTTAATACTCACATGAAAGACAAAATCCAAGAGTATTTAGAATAATGCCCTCACTCACCCTCATACAAATACGTTGCACGAGAACCAATTGGCAGCGACAGGTCAACAGTTTTTGGAAACTCCCCATCATCCTTAAACGTACCAGTACATACTCCCTCTTCACCAACTATTAGCACATTGAATGCACATTCCACATCATCAACCTGTCTTCCGTTTACAAGAATCAAAATATCTTCTGCCTCATATTCTATCTCATTCACTCCCGAATTCTTCACAATAATCTCAATCCTTTTGGTTTCAGAGCCTTCCCGAATATCTTCAAACGAAACACCCAAAATTTTAATTCTAGTACCAATTTCAATAAAAAATCCTTCACACGATCTGACAGCGTCCTTAATAGTATCTCCTGTATTGCGTCTATAAAATGAATATTCCGAATCATCCTCTGCGTTTAATTTGAGATTTTTGTAACTCTCCAGAAGACCATTATTTATATTGATTTTAGTCTGAATATATTTCAAATGCTGCTCTTTATCTATAAATGGGCTATATTCATCACCATAATCAATATTCACATCTTCAACTAACTTTTTTAAGTTATTCAAATATGACTTGTATCCATACATGCATAAGATAAGAGCCTCCACCCGATTATTTTCCTCTGCATTCTTTATTTCATCAACATTTACTCTGCTCTTTTTGACAACATTATCATAATAATCATCTGACTGGTTCGTTTCATAAAAAACAGATTTAACCTGTAACTCCGCTTGTTTTACGTAATAATCTTATCTCTTAGCTAACAGTTAATCCTTTTTAGGTCATAGAGCGTATCACATATTTACGTAATACTATTTTGCTCTATTTCAGCATCAGCAACATAAATCTTTCCCGTATTACGTAATTTTGGCGGAGTTAGAG
>QMVA01000126.1 GCA_003660865.1 Candidatus Nanohalarchaeota archaeon
AAAATCCACTTTCGATAGTGGATTTTTGTGATGACAAAAATCGAGTCTCTCGATTTTTAGTCATTCGAAATGGGTGAACATTTCGAAAATCCAGGAAATCTTCGATTTCCCCGGATAGATTAACGTCTCTTGGTTTTTGGCTAAGTTTGTCCATATAGTAACGACCTTAACTATAATCGGAGCAAGCTCCAGAGTATTACGCGAATTTCTAAGCCGGCGATTTTTAATCTTCCCAAGTTATTTATATCCGCAGCAAGCTACAGGGTATTTACCCACTTGGGAATAAAATCAGAGAATTGCCTGGATATTGGAGAGATTCTAGACATTTTATTGCAACACAGACAAGATATAGTCAATCCAACAATGATTGACCTTTATGTGGATTGCCATATCATCTCACTGACGTTCGAAGCTTTTGAGTTGATGCTCAAAATAGTCAACAGATATTGATTTATATGAAATTAATGCAGTCTATAATTTGACGATTGACTATAAAACAAAAACCACAGTAAATGTGAGGGTTCTTATGGATCTTAGCAGTATTTTCAGATAGAATAGATAGAAACAGGGATTTTTTTGGAAAATGTATTGGCACTCACATCATCCAATTTAGCGCGTCACATTATATGATGCAACTTTTTCCAGAAGGGCTTTTGCTTTTTTGTTTTTCTCGAAGTGGGTGCGCACTGGTTCAAGCATAGTGTTTAGGGATTTTGAGACGGACTGCTTTAGGTCCATCGGATGGAGTTCGCCTGCGCGGTAGATTTTGCATAGTTCGTCGAAACCATGTATCTCTAAGTTGCCGCCGTATTTTGTTGGGCGCTCTATAAGCATTGTGTCGTATTTTTGGAATATGAGGTGCTTTGAATAGTCGATGAGAGGGTTGTCTTCAAGCTGCTTTGGGGGACAGAAGGCGCTGTTTATTTTTCGCTTTATTTCCTTTTCGGTGTCGGTCATGAATATTGCAGTGTCTGGTTTTGATTTGCTCATCTTCATCGCTATTGCGCGCTCAGTTGCGGATAAGGTTTTTTTGGGTGGTTCTGTGAGACTTAGGAGCATGTGATGGTGCATAGCAACGGGCTTGTAGTAGCCGATTTTTGGGCCTATCTCACGGGCGAGGACATTTACCTTGCGCTGGTCCATACCTAACTGGGCTATGTCTGCTTTGAGGTGGAAGATGTCTGCGCATTGCATACAGGGATATAGGATTTGTGCGGCGCTCAGGGATGTGCTTTCGTCTCTTCCCATGATCTGTGAGCAGCGCATGATGCGGCTGACTGTTGATGATCTTGAGATGTTTACTACTTTTTTCCAGTAGGTCTCGTCTGCCATGGAGTCTTTTGCCCAGACAAAGCCTACTTTTTTGGTGTCCAGGCCGCATGCTTTCCAGACTTCTATGAAATAGTTGCCAGTTACCTGAATCTTATCGAGGTCGCCGCCAAGCTTATTGTTCATCCATGCGAACCAGTCTGCTACCCAGAGTTTGAATCTAATACCGGTCTTGTTGAGTTTTGCTATGTTTATGGCGCGAAGCATACCTTGCGCTATGTGAATCCTTCCCGATGGTTCGAAGCCGTCGTATGCTATGGGATGGGCTTTTGTTTCGAAGAGGGTTCTTAAGTCCTCTTCGGTTATTATCTCTTCACCTACCTCGCGGGCTAGGTTCATTTTTGTTTCTGTGTCCATTTGAATCATCTAAATATAATTTACGGTTAAGGATAGAATGGCAAGTTTTTTATGTATATCAGAGAAGTGTATCTTTATGATTGTTATTGACGGAGGATATCATGAGGGCGGAGGACAGATTGTGAGGACGGCGGTCGGTCTTTCTGCGCTTACGGGGAAGGAGTTTAGGATTGATAATATCCGCGCCAAGAGGCCGAATCCAGGGCTCTCATTTCAGCATGTCTGCGCTGTCAATGCAGTCGCACATATGTGTTCTGCCAGAACTAAAGGAGTTTTTGTGGGGTCAAAGAGCATGGAGTTCTTGCCTGGAAAATATGGTGGGGTGCGGGATATAAAGGTCAAGATACCTACGGCAGGAGCCATCGGTCTTGTCTTGCAGCCTTTGATTATCGCGGCTTTCGGGGTTAAGGGGAAGATGAATATTGAAATCGAGGGAGGGGCCAGTTTTGGAAAGCGGGCTCCACCGGTGACGTATATTCAGAATGTGTTTTGCAGGGCAATATCTGCGTTCGGATGTGATGTGAAGGTCGATGTTTTGCGGCACGGGTTTTATCCTAAGGGCGGAGGGCGTACACGTATTGGTATTGATGTGCGGGAGCGTAAGATGGCAGACCTTGTGTCTTTTCGTGATGGTGGATGCGTGAATGGACTGAGTGTTGCTTCACGTGACCTTGAAAGAAGAGATGTGGCTAGAAGACAGGCAGAGAGCGCAAAGAAAATACTTCACGAGGCAGGTGTTTTTGAGAGGGTGTCTATTGATACGAGGTATGCGGATTCTGTTTCAGCAGGGTCAGGGATTGTTCTTTGGATAGGAGATAATATGTTTCTTGGGGCGTCATCTGTTGGCGAAGTTGGCAAGAGGGCAGAAGATGTGGGTGGAGAAGCGGCTTTTGAGTTGATTGAGGAGCATAAGGCAGAGGCATGTGTCGATAAGTATCTTTGTGACCAGTTAATACCAATTCTGGGGATATGCGGTGGGAAGATTAAGACATCAGAGATTACGAAGCATACGGAAACGAATATTTGGGTTGTTGAAAAGTTCATGGGCGTTGTGTTTTGTGTTAACAGAGAAGATAAAATCGTTAGCATACGCACGTAATTGCGATATTTACTGTTCGAATTACCCAAATATTATGGTATTTAGGGGATAACTATATATAGTTTTTTGTGCAATATATGGTTTGTAAGTTGAGATGATTAATAGATAACAATTCATGTTTGTTTTATCTCCCTTACTGGGATGTGAGATGGGGCTGTTTAAGCTCCTTCTTACACTCAGTGTAATTTCTTGGTGTTTGTTGGTTTAGTTGGTATGTTAATTGTTTGTGCCTGCCGATTTTTGAGTTGATAATAGAGTTTGGGGTTCGTGCAAGGGCAGGGAGCTATTTTATCCACGAATAATCTATTTTGGAGTTCTTTTTTTTCAATTCTTCTTCAAACTCTTCCTGTGTCATTTCATTTATAGTAAAAGTCATAACTATTTGGACTATATGACTTTTCCATATAGTTAACGCCTCTTGGTTTATTGGTTCAGTTTGTCCAGTTAGTAACGGCGTGAACTATACTCTAAATTGCCCACCTTTACAAGAATCAATCCCGCTTCGGTTCACTTTGTATCCACCAGGTTTTACTTCGCCACATTGATATGTGTAAATATCACGGTCTACAATATTTCTCATGTTGAGTTTTGGGGTTTCTCTTGTCTGTAACCATCTGGCAATCCCGGGCTCTGCGAGCTTATAGACCATTAATGCCAGTTCATATTGTTTGTCACTGACTGTATGTTTGAGTTGTAGGGCGCTTCCTGCAATTGGCTTTAACCGCGGGGTTCCGAAGACAAATGGCTTTACTCCATATTCCTGCTGTAAATATCTTGCTTTTGCTATCTACATTAACACATCATACCTATAATCACTTAGCCCGAATAAGCAACCGGTTGCAACATGATGACCTGCCTGAATTGCCCGGTCGTGATTGTCTATTCTTTTGTAAAAATCGGATTTCTTTGGACCATCACCATGCCACTCTTTATAGGATATTCTATCTATAGTTGACGTCGTTACTAAATGGACAAACTCTACCCAAAACCAAGAGACGTCAATCTATCCTGGTGAATCTTCGATTCACTGGATGCTAAAATTGCATAGCAATTTTAAGCATATGGTGAAGACATTTGTCCATTTTTGGCTTTGCCAAAAAGCTTGGCATGTAAGTGCCATGAAATAGTTATGTCTTCAACTATAATGTTTCATCCCATTGCACCATACCCCAGAGACCATTTTGCTTTAAGAGTTCGTAATCTTCTTTTGATAAATAGTCAGAGCATAGTAATATTCCTGAACCAGGCTCATTGCTTAATAACTTGCGGGTTTCGGATATGTATTCTGCTAGTTTTCCCGGGGTGAATACGGGGTCTGTTGCCAATGTGAATTCTATGACCCGGTTCCCTGCTCTTAAAACGGCATTTAGTTCTTCTTTTAGGTCCGACATATTTAGTCTTGTCCTGTTAACTTCTTTTCTTTCTGCGGAGTATTGGCAATATTTACATGTGTCTATGCAATGACTTGAAAGATAAAGCGGCGCGATGTGCCTTAGTGTGTTTGTTTTCTTTCTGAATTCAGAATGGATGAAATTGCGTGTTATGTTAAATTGTTGGTCTGTTTCTTTGTGTTTTCCTAGTTCCAATAGTTTTGCCAGTTCTTTGAGTGAGAGAGGAGGATCAAATTTACTTTTCTCCAGAAGATATTTTGTCTCGCGTGGGTCTGGAGGACGGGTGTTTGTTAATAACTCTCTTATTTCGTTGTTTAATTGGTCATACTTGTGGCTAAACATTAGATTCACCCCCCTTTTTTACAAAGTACTGCAAAGGTGTGAATGTCTTCATAGAATCGGGAGTAGAGAATGTGGAAGCTGTGGTGGTTTAGTCTTTCAGCCAGATTGTTCTTTGATGGCTTGTAAGAAGTTAAACATAGATTGTCTTTGTCATCCATGCTTTGGAATATGTTTTCCAGGGTCGCAGGGTTTGAGTTGAGAACTCCCTGACCTATAAGTAAAATCAGGTTTCTGTCTGATCCTTTATTTTTTACATCTTTACAAACCTGTTTTAGATTTTCGCTTGTTTCTATGTCTGTGAGGTACCACAGAGGGTTGATTCCGGATAAATGATATCCATTCAGTGCTGCGGGGTTGATGAGCATCTGGCGGCTTATATCAACGCCAGCGTATCGTGTGTTTTTCCCGGGTTTAAATGTTTCGAAAAGGTAGGGTATTTCTATGCCGTCGCCGGGACCAAGATGAACCAGATTTGTTGGTACTTGGTTTAAATAGTGTGGTGTAGTAGCGAAAAACATCTATAGTCGTTATGTTCTTACTAACACTATGGATACAAAAATGGAAATATTAGACATAGACCCGGAAAAAATTGACTGGTCT
>QMVA01000127.1 GCA_003660865.1 Candidatus Nanohalarchaeota archaeon
TAATTGGTTTTCTTTTGGGCATAAGAATAGTCCGCCCGACAGAACTCGGCGTCATTGAGCGGCTCGGGAAATATACAAGAACAGGAAACCAGGGATTCCACTGGATAATCCCTATAGTTTACAGGATGACAAAAGTAAATGTGACTGAGCAGATGGTCGATGTAGATCCCCAAACAGTCATCACAAGAGACAAACTTAATGTGGTGGTTGACGCTGTTGTATATTACCAGATAAAAGATGTTGTGAAATCAATATATAATGTTGACAATCATCGGATTCAGTTGACTTCTCTTGCAAGAACCACCCTGAGAGCCGTCATAGGCAAGATGACCCTGACTGAAGCCAATGAAAACAGGGACGATATAAACACAAAAGTAGAATCAATACTTGGCAAGGAAACCCTAAACTACGGCGTCGAAGTCCTGCGCGTTGAAATCCAGACACTTGAGCCGCCACAGGATGTACAGGAAGCCATGAATCAGGTCGTAAAAGCAGAGCAGGAAAGAATAGCAGCTAAGGATTTGGCTACTGCTGCCGAAACTAAAGCAGACGGCAATCGGCGCGCTGAAATAAAAAAAGCAGAAGGTATAAAACAGGCGCTTATACTCGAATCCGAAGGCAGGGCCCAAGCCATCGTAAAGGTGGCAGCAGCCCGAGCAAATGAGATACAGGTCGTGAATGAGTCAATAAACAAATACTTCAAAAACGAGGCGCAAATTTACAAGAAACTCGAAACAGCAGCACAGTCGCTTGAAAGCGGATCGAAATATGTGATAGATTCGAGGAGTAATATCATGAATGTGATAAGTGATGTTGCAGGAGTAGCGCCCCTGCCTATAAAGAAACCTCCTGCAAAGACAAATCCCCCCATCAAGCCAAAAAAATGATGTGTCATCGGATCAAGCTTTATCGGCAGTCGTAGATTTAAAACACATTCTGCCTGCAGGACTATAGTATTGGATTTGAGAATGAATGAATGGTGGTGTCTTGTCATGGAAAAAGAGTGTCCTTGAAGAATATTATTGGAGACATCCCAAACAGACATGGAATCATCTCACTGGCGTTCGAAGCTTTTGAAGAATATCGTCTTCAAAATAGTCAACCGATATTTATTTATATGAAATCAATGCGGTCTATAATTTGACGATTGACTATAGCAAAACAACAATGAGAAATAATAACATACCCTACTCATACCTGAGCGCATCAACAGGCTTCAGTTTTGAGCCATTATACGCAGGAACAACGCCTGAAATCACGCCAATGATAACTGCAACAGAAAGCGCCAGAACTACAGACTCCATACTTACTACCGTTGTTACCCCGCCTCGGCTCATCGGCATGCCGCCCATAAGCATAGGAACAAATCCCGACAGCGCAACACCAAGAAGCACGCCAATCAGCCCGCCCACAAGCCCGATAAGACCGGCATTCAAAAGAAAAATCAGAAGTATGTCCTTGTTTCTTGCGCCAATAGCTTTCATAATCCCTATCTCCTTTGTCTTCTCAAGAACAGAGGTAAACATTGTATTTGCAATCCCGACAGCACCGACAAGAAGAGAGACCGCAGCAATTGCAGTCAAAAACAGTGTCATTGAACCGAGCATTTCAGATTTCATCTCCTGGAACTGTTTGCTTGAAGATACTGAAAAATCCCTGTTTTTCTCAGTCACATGCCTTATCATCATCAGCTTATGCTCTATTTTCTCAATAACATAATCAAGTTCATCTTCATTTTTGATTTTGACAACAATAGAATCATAGACCCCATTTTCCTTGTCATCAAGAACTGTGTATGCCATCTGCAATGGCATGATGATGCTATTACTTGAATCATCAAGTATCCCCACAATCCGAAATGCCTTATCCTCAATATTGACCATCTTGTTTATTCCAAGCGGCTTGTCAAAGTAATTGTCTGCCAATCTGGCGCCGATGACAATGACATTCATATCAGCAGGACCAAGCATCCTCCCGTCCCTCAACTCAGTTGTAGTTATCTTAGACCACACTTTCTGATCCACCCCAGTAAGGGTAACAGAGCCGCTCTTGCCAAGATAATAAATCTGAGCATTACCTCTGATATTAGTATCTATCAATTCAAGATCAGGTATGCCCTTCAGTGCCTGCACATCAGCCCAGTCCAACACAATCTCCTGCGCAGCAGCCTGGGAACCTGAACTGCTGGATTTTACCTTTTCATGGCGAAATATCCTGCTCTTGGAAAAACCAGGATAAATCGTAAGTATATCTCCGCCAAGACCACTCATTTGAGCTTCCATATTCTGCTGAAGGCCCTCGCCAAGTGACATGATGGCAATAACTGAGCCCACACCTATGACTATGCCAAGAATAGTAAGCCAGCTTCTAAGCTTGCTGTGTATTACCATATTAAGTGCATGCTTCAGGCATTTACTTGTTTTCATTTTTTATCATCCATAAAGTATCTTCCGATAAAAAAGCTTGAAAATAGTCCACTCAAACCCATATTTTCATGATTTTTTAACCAGTTATTTTAACTTCTTTTTTCTGTGTCTTCTGTACAGGAAAACAACAATAATCACTCCAAGTCCCAATGCAATCCATTGAGTGGTTGTAATCCCCTTTTGCGTTGGATTCGCCTTTCCGCCTCGTGACAAGTAGGCAGATTTTGCATCTGATTCACTGTTGGCATTAATGCTGACAATATTTTTTACAGTTTTTCGATTACCCATTGTATCTGTGTACGCAATCTCAATTTCAACTGTATTGCTCTGTCTGTCCGGCATTGTCCTGTTGCCAGATAGATATTTTGCTTTTCTTTCATCAGTGATTGTCTTGTCCTGCCCCAAAGATGACAGAACCCTGCTCTGCTGCAAATTAAAACTTGCAACAGTATAATCTCCCTTATTCAGGTTGCCGATAATGGCTGAATTTGAGCCGCTGACTTTCCAGTTTTTCTGTTCAGGAACAATTACTGAAACAGAATAAGCAGGATTGCTGCCGATATTTGCAATAGTGAAAGAGTACTCACCCATTGAACTCTCTGAAAACGCGACATCAAAATCTGTTTCTCCTCCGACATACACACCTGCAATTGTTGCTATCTCTTTTTCCACTCCAGTCGTAGAATCATCATATTTCAGGCTGAGCTGGAGCTTATACAAACCAGGTGCAGCATTTGAATCTGCAATGACATCATAGCTAAGTTCCGTTTTTTCGCCAACATCAAGATACTTGATATACTTAGTATTATCAGAACCAACTGGAAGGATTACATCATCTTCATTTTCCCATGAAAACGTAAGATCCCTGAGAGGCGCAGACCCGACATTGTTAATTGTAAATTTCATATTCGTCTGCCTGCCAGGCACAAGTTCAACCTTGTCAATATAGATTATTTCTGCACATTCCCTGTTTGCCACATCAATAGTTATTGTTTTCTCCACTCTTATCTTGTCTCTTTTACCTTCTTCATATTCCCAGATTTCCAGTCCATATTGACCCTCGTTTGCATCCCTGTCAACTCTGAGCCTGAATTTTATAATTTTCATATCTGACCCGTCCATGTACGGTTTAATTGTGCCGATTTCCTGTATTGGATTATCTCCAGGAACCATCTCAAAAGGATATTGTGGTAGTAGCTCCAGCACAATATTTTCAGCAGATTCACCTCCCTTATTTTCAACACCAATTCTTAGTTCCACTATATTTCCTGCGATAGCCGGATCAGGATCCTGGTTTATCATACTTACACTTATTATTTTACTGTCACCGGGATTCGCAAATGCCCCGCCTGCCAGGCAAATTACCATAATCAACATCATACCAATAATATATTTTGTTTTCTCATTCAAACCAATACTATTTCCTGTCATTTTAACACCTCTGATTTATTTTACATGATTCTGCTCCATGCGGATAATCTTTCCATCCTTAAGCTCAATTATATTATGGGCATATTCTGCCAGATGCAGATCATGTGTCACCATGATTACTGTTTTTCCTTCTTCTTTCCATATCCTCTCAAGCATATTAAGAACATCTTTACCTGTAACACTGTCCAATGCACCTGTCGGTTCATCAGCAAGAATGATTTCAGGGTCGCCTACAAGACATCTTGCAATCGCCACTCTCTGCTGCTGCCCTCCTGAAAGCTGCGATGGCAGGTGATGCATCTTATCTTCCAGTCCAACAAGCTTCAATACTTTTTTTGCCTGCTTTGCTGCTGCGCCGTCATCCACTTCCTGCAATTCCAAGGGCAGAACCACATTTTCGTATGCCGTCATGTTTGGCAGGAGATTATACTGCTGGAAAATAAATCCTATGGTCTTCCCCCTGAGTGTTGCCAGATCTGATTCACACAAATCAGCAATATTACGCGACTTCAGAAAAATCTTGCCTTTTGACGGTGTATCCAGGCAGCCCACAAGATTCATCATCGTGCTTTTACCTGATCCTGATGCCCCGACTATGGCTACAAAATCACCTTTTTTGATTTCAACACTGACACCCCTGAGCGCAGGTACCTCTACCTCACCCACTTGGTATATTTTCCAGACATCCTTTAGAACAACAAGTGCCTCATCTTTTTTTCTTGCATCATCTTTTGGTTTTTCCACTGCAAATCCCAGTTATCATATTATTGGTACATTTCTCAGGTATCTATTTATTCCCAAGTGGAGCATGAGGAATTTTTCCGTGAAAAGTACTTCTTTTTGATAGTCTAAGACACACATTTTATGTGCAAAAACGTAGTCCTATGACCTCATTTGCACTGGAAATCATGGTTGCATGATACTTTTATATCACGGAAAAAATATCCATACCCCCCAAGTGGGTAAATACCCTGGAGCTTGCTCCGATTGGGATGCAGTCAAAGCCAGATATTATCGTATGGCTTTGCCGCATACGTCACTGGGTGCAGTATTTTCCGTGAGTATAGCGAATTTCAGGCGTTTTTTATTCCCAAGTGGGTAAATACCCCGCAGCTTGCTGTGGATATAAATCACTTGGGAAGATTAAAAATCGCCGGCTTAGAAATTCGCGTAATACCCCGGAGCTTGCTCCGATTGGGATAGCGAATTTCAGGCGATTTTTTTTATTTCTA
>QMVA01000128.1 GCA_003660865.1 Candidatus Nanohalarchaeota archaeon
GGAATTAGGAATTGGGTACCAATTCCGCAATCCTAAAAATCGCAGATTTTTAAGGATCCGGACAAATCACATCGATTTGTTGGATGCTAAAATTGCATAGCAATTTTAAGCATATGGTGAAGATATTTGTCCATTTTTGGCTTTGCCAAAAAGCTGGGCATGTAAGTGCCATGAAATAGTTATGTCTTCAACTATAGTTACCTTAACGACTAGATCTACAAGCCACCTGATTCTCTTTTCATTCAAAATCACCAACACAACAGAAGACGAAACAAAACACTTAAGAAAAAGCATCTTAAGAAACATTACCCACAACCCGCATAATTATAAACATCCAAAACCAAAAAAAACAATATGGACATAAATCAAAACACATCCTCAAAACTCACAAAAGAACAGGGCGAACATCTCATAAAAGAAGCAAGAAAATACCTCCAGTCCCTCCTATCCGGGAAAGACCACAAAATATCCTCAAGCGAAGAATGGCTAAACAAAAGATACGGTCTCTTCGTAACCCTCCACACCCACCCCACCCACGACCTTCGCGGCTGCATCGGCTTCACAGAACCCATCTACCCACTCCACAAAGCCCTAAAAGAAGCAGCATCCTCAGCAGCCCTCTACGACCCAAGATTCCCAAAAGTCACAAAAGAAGAACTAAACAACCTCATAATCGAAATATCCATCCTCACACCCCCGCAAATCATCCCCCACCAGACCCCAAAAGAACTCCTCGAAAAAATCACACCAAAAAAAGACGGCCTTATACTAAAAACAGAAACAGCCCACGGCCTCTTCCTCCCACAGGTCTGGGACCAACTCCCAAAAAAAACCGAATTCCTGGAAAACCTCTCATACAAAGCAGGCCTATTCGACAAAGACGCATGGCAACACAAAGACACAGAAATCTACAAATTCCATGTACAGATATTCGAAGAAAGCGCACCAAACAGCAAAATAACAGAAATCAAAGAATAAACCCCGCCCACTTCCAAAAAAACAACCAACAAGCAAAACCAAACATATAGCGATACACGAAGTAATTCTCGAAGAAAATTATTTTGGTGAAAGCGTAACCGTAACAGTTTATTGCCTGTTATGTTCCAACTAACCAATTTCAACAAATCAGCGAAGAGCAA
Organism: Candidatus Nanohalarchaeota archaeon; assembly: GCA_003660865.1. Lineage (GTDB taxonomy): Archaea > EX4484-52 > EX4484-52 > EX4484-52 > B79-G9 > B79-G9. The sequence goes on from QMVA01000128.1 coordinate 1,140, forward strand.
AACAGATATTATTTATTCATATTTACTTCTTGAGCAGTTTTATAACCATCATAAGCAAAGAGAATAGATAAAACAAAGGAATCTAACCACATCATTGGAGGTATTTGTTGAGACGACATCATTGCGAACAAAATGACCCCCCAAAGTACTAATGCTATACCAAAACCAACTCTCTTACCAACATAAACATAACCGAGTCCTGACAATAACAAATTCAAAATAGCGGCCAGCCACGGTTTTTTTATTACTTTGGTCATTATAATCCCTTCTATAAAATATCAATCAAACATCTATATAAATATACCGACACGCCAGATATGGAAAATATTCGTTAAAAGCGTACTTTTTTGATGACTTCAAATCCACATGTCAAGTACTAAAACGCAAGTCAATGATTATATATGCAATAAAACCAAGGGTTAGCGGATAATCTGATATCACGGAAAAAATAATTATACAAAACACACCAAAATCTTTATTACAAACCTCACCCAAAATAATAACTCATGCACAAATTCAGCGTATCATTCCTCCTCTTACTGGCAACGTGGCTCCTGATGACAGGCGCGCCCATAACCCTCGAGCTCATCGTAGGCATAACAGCATCACTCATCATCGCTCACCTCTGCAACAAATTCATGTTCTACGAATCCTCCTACCGGCTCTTCAACCCCAAATCCCTCCTGAACCCCGGCATCTACACAATCATCCTCATAGGCTCAGAAATAAAATCCTACATCACAACAGCATCATCAATAATCACAGGCAGCATCAACCCCACGATAATCAGGACACCCACAACCCAGACCACAGACTTCACAAAAACACTAGTCGCAAACTCAATAACAATGACCCCAGGACCCTCACCCTAAAAATCGACAAAAACCACCACGACCTCTACATCCACTGCCTCAACTACAATCCAAAAAAAGACATCTCAACCTAACTCGAAAAACACGCAAAAAACGTGATTTCATGATAATAGAATCCATATTCATAACCACAGCCCACCTATTAACAATAAGGACAATAATAAGCCCCACATACGCAGACCATGTAATATCAATAGACACCCTCACAAACATCATAATACTCTTCATGGTCGCATACTCAATCAACATAAAAAACCCCATGTACCTCGACACCGCTCTACTCTTCGCAATGATACCATACGTCGACGTAATCGCAATCGCAAAACTGGTGAATAAATGATACATGAAACCCTCCTCACAATCGCGGCACTATCAGCCCTCATCGGCGCAATCGGCTTCTTCCGCCTGCCTGACTTCTACACAAGAGTCCACGCAGCAACCATGGTCACAATCGGCGGCGCATGCCTGGCACTCACAGCACTCGCCCTCCACATCCACACAACAGCCGGCCTCAGCGCACCATACACAATAAAAATCCTCATGATAATCGCATTCATCTTCATAACCAACCCAACAGGCAGCCACGCCCTCACAGACGCCGCCATGAAACAGGCATCAGGCCAAGAAAACTAACAAAAAACGACCTCGACACAAAGTGATAACAATTAACAAAACAAGAAAAACCATAGAAAATGCAAAATTCCATCTGCAGATATACAGTATGATCACCATAGTATTAGCAATCTTAATCTCAATCATGCAATACATAAAAACATTCCCTGCCTTCAATACATCCCTGGTACCCGCCATAATACTCGGATCCGTAATCGGCTCAACAATACTCTACACACCATTTCTGATATACAGCAAAATCCAAAGCATAAAAAACAACAAAAAAGCAGCGATAAAAATCAACGAATACCTCAACGCAATCAACATCATACACACCACAATCAGCAAAAAATTCTTAGGCAAAAAAATAAAAACACGTGATTTCGACAAACTAGGCATCAGCTATATACCATTTGAAACCGTAGAAATATACATGTTCGACATAGAACTCAGCACCAAAAATACAGACACTGGCAACATCCCACGAAAAGACAGGAAACAAAAAACAAAAAGACACATCAAAGAATACATAAAAACCAGCATAAGACCCGAAATCTCTGGTCAATGCAGATTCATTAATTTTTACCCAAAAAACCACGATAAAAACACATCAGACAACGACACACTAACAATAGGCATAGAGCAGTCAACAGCACTAAAATACCCAAAAGACGTATATGAATCACTGGTAAAAATAAAAGACGAACTCATTGAATACCAACAAAAAACAAAAACAGGTAACGAATTATGACACAACCAACCCCTCTAGAAACCCAGACATTCACACTACCGCTACTCATAACCATACTGACAGCAATAATCGCAATCCACAAGACAGAAAGAAGAGAAGAAGCATGAAACTCGTACCAATATTCGGCCTCATCATATTCACAACACTCATGCTATACGCAGTATCCGACCTCCCAATAACCCCTCACGGCGTAAAACAACACTCCTAAAAAAACGCCCTCGAAAAAACCGGCTCCGCAAACGCAGTCAATGCAATAGTCTGGGACTTTCGCGCATACGACTCCCTGGGCGAAGAGACAGTCCTCTTCGCAGCAGTCATCGCAGTCTTCCTGATTGTCCACAAAAAAAGCGAATTCAAACTAAAAACCCTGAAAAATCACATCTCAAAAACAAAACAAAAATAACCTCTTATCTGGTGGGTGAAAGCACAGGGACAATGCGCTTGATAAAATTAGAATCAAAAAAATCAACAGCGAATTAACATGGACTTAATAATAATAATAATAATAATAATAATAAAAACAATCACATGCATAATGTTTCCATTCATAATGCTCTTCGGTACATACACAGCCCTCCACAGCCACGTCACCCCAGGCGGCGGCTTCCCCGCGGGCGCAACAATCGCAACCGCCTTCACCCTCCTCGTCCTCACCTTCAGGGAATCCGAAGTAGAAGACAGATTCCCGAGATAAAGCTCATAGACATAAAAAGCATAGCAAGCCTCGCACTCCTCGCAATAACACTCTTCGAATTCGCACTCAGGGACATAATAATACAATACCAGATCCCGATGACAATCTGATCCGGCGGCGACACAATCTTCGCAAACATCTTCAGAAGCATAATAACCACAACCGGCATCATAATCATCACCTACTCACTAACAAAAGAGGAATGGAAAAAATGAAAGAGACAATCATAAGCATAGGACATGCATTCATCCCAAACAAAAACACCCTGAAGATATTCGCAATATTCATAATACTCTTCTTCGCAACACTAAAAAACAACCCCGTAGAATCCGCAGTAACCTACCTCACCCCCCTCAAACTCCACCACTACCACGAACTGCTCGCCCCATTCACACCTGACAACCATGAATTCGGCACAGAAAAATACTGCATAGAAGCAACAGGGATAATCAAATGCTTCACACTCTACCCAAAAGAAAACATACAAAACATAAGTTCCTGGTACATAATATCAGCAATCTCAGCAGGCCTCATCATGCGCTTCACACCAGGAGGTAAAGACCTATGATAATAGTCTACTCATTCACAGCAGCAGAAATCCTCATAGTCCTCGGAACTTATGCCCTCCTCGCAAAAGACAACCTTATCAAAAAAAAAATCGGCCTCGGAATCTTCACAGACGATATCCACCTCCTAAACAGCTTCTCAAGAAAATGGCTCATATACATAACAACCCTCGAAACCTATCCCCTCATCACAATAGCAGCAGTCCTCACATCAGCCCTGACACGCGCATACTCCCTCAAGCATACTATAGTTAACGTCGTTACTAAATGGACAAATTTAACCTAAGACCAAGAGACGTTAATCTATCCGGGGAAATCGCAGATAGTGTCATATGACCCCTACATAAAAATAAGATGGCCATAATGTATATGGTCAATATGTGGGGTGATTTGATGAGAGATTTGTATATAACAACAAACCAAAACACAAAGGAAC
>QMVA01000129.1 GCA_003660865.1 Candidatus Nanohalarchaeota archaeon
TGTTGCTGATGCTGAAATAGAGCAAAATAGTATTACGTAAATATGTGATACGCTCTATGACCTAAAAAGGATTAACTGTTAGCGAAGAGATAAGATTATTACGTAAAACAAGCGGAGTTACAGGTTGAAGCGAAGCTTTACGATCGCTCTAATGATCAACCTTTTACAAGGTTGTTATCAGCCTCCCACAAGATCGAAGGTGAAAAAAATGAAAATATACACAAAAATAATAACCGGATATGTAATAATCAGCATACTGCTAAGTATCATCGCACTGGGCGGCTACACCACCCTGAAAAACATCAGTAAAACTTTCGAAGAACTCGAAAGCGACATCGTACCATGTGCAATCGCAATGACTGACATGGAAAGCAGCATAAACAAAATACACCTTTGCGTCATGGAATATATTCTCGAAGGCGACTACAGCACAAAAAAAAATATGCAAACCACAATGCAGCACCTCGAAACAGCCGCAAGGCAGTACACAGACCACGAAACCTACATAGGTATAGAAGAACAAAAATCAGCCAAAGAACTTGAAACAAAAATAAAAACAGTCAACACCATCGCCACAGAACTCATCACCCTAAAAGACAACGGGATGACAACAGAAGAACTGCTAAAAAAAGAAGAAGAACTCGGGCTTCACCGCACAATCCACACACTCCTAAAACAACTAAGAGAACACAAAACAACACACATAGAAGAATTGACATCCGTAAAAGCAGATACCTCCAAATCAATCGCCACAGCAAACACCATCGCACCAATATTCATCCTGGCAATCCTGTTCCTGTCATTAACCATCGGCACCCTCACCGCAAAAAGAATCTCAGAGCCATTATTAAAACTAAAGACTGGCACAGAATCCATAGGCAAAGGAAACCTCGATTACAGGATAGACATCAAATCAAAAGACGAAATAGGCGACCTCGCAAAAGCAACAAACTCAATGGCAGAAGACCTGAAAGAATACCAGAACAGACTCATAGAATCAGAAAAAATAAGAGCAGACGAACTGGAAAACCAGGTATCCAAAAAAACAAAAGAACTGCGCAATAAAATGAACGAACTCGAGAAATTCAACAGATTCGCCGTGGGCAGAGAACATACAATAATAGACATGAAAAAAGAAATCAACACTCTCTGCAAAAAGCTGGGCGAAGAGCCGCGCTACAACATAAAACAAAAAAACAAAGGAGACGAAAAAAAATGAAACTCAACACAAAAATACCGGCAATATTCATCCTGTTTGTCCTTATCCTCTCAGCAGCCACAATCATAATTGGCAACGCAACAACAAAAAACATCATAGAAAAACAGGTCCAGAACAACCTGGAATCTTGCGCACATTCAAGAGCAAACCATATAGAACAATACTTAGACAATCATAAGCAGACAGCAAAGATGATGGCATCATCCATTCTTTTCAGAAATGCAGTCAACCCAGGCATGAATCATACTCAGAGTACAGATATAGCCAATAAAAGAATAAAAGCCATAACACAATCCAATAAAGAGATTTCAAGAATCAGGATTATAGACAAAGACGGCATAGTGATCGCCTCCACTCATGAAGACATTGGCTTTGATTTAGGAGCCAAAGAAATTTTCATGAAAGGAAAACAGGGAGTTTACATCGGCGATATCCACATCTCTAAATACACTGGAAACATCGTCATAAGCATAGCAGCGCCGATCCTCTTGAACGGCAAATCCTCCGGGGTACTTATCTTAAACATTGATGCAGATAAAGCATTATTCGAAACAACAACAGACCCAACCGGTCTCGGCGAAACAGGAGAAATATATCTCATAAACAAAGACAGCTACATGATAACCCCTTCCAGATTCAAAGAAAACACATTCCTCAAACAAAAAGTAAACACAGAAAACGCAAAACACTGCTTTGAACACGCAAAAGAGCATCATCAACACGAAGAAGAACACATAGGACATGAAGCAGTAACAGTATTCAAAAACTATATGAACACGCCAGTCATGGGAACCCACGTATACATCAAAGACATGAACTGGTGCCTGCTCGCAGAAATAAGCAGACAGGAAGCCTACTCACCAATAACCCTGCTAACCACCAAAATATCCCAAATCACCCTCCTAATCTCACTCATAGGCATAATACTCTCCATCCTGTTCTCAAGGAAAATAACAAGACCAATAGTAAAACTGCACCATGGCACAGAAGAAATAGAAAAAGGCAACCTTGACTTCAAAGTCGGCACACCCGCAAAAGACGAGATAGGCCAGCTCTCACGCTCATTCGACACCATGGCAGCCAACCTAAAAAAGACACAGGACGAACTCAAAGAACACAACAAAACCCTCGAAAAAAAAGTACAGGAGCGAACCAAAGAACTGCACAACAAAATGAAAGAGACAGAAAGTCAAAGAACCGCAATCGCAAACATGCTCGAAGACACAGAAAGAGCAAAAGAAAGCCTTGAAAAAGCAAAACAGGATATAGAAAAAACCAACCAGAAACTCGAACATTCAAACAAAGAACTCCAGAACTTTGTCTACATCGCATCCCACGACCTGAGAGAACCCATGCGCAAAATCTCCTCATTTGGAAAACTACTCCAAAACTCACTCGACGGGAAACTCGACACCGACCAAAAGGAAAACTTCGAATTCATGATAGACGGCTCCATCCGCATGCAGACCATGATACAGGACCTCCTCACCTACTCAAGAGTCACCACCAAAGCCAAGCCATTCGAAAAAGTTGACCTGAACAAAGTCATAGACAACCTCAAAACCATAGAACTCGCAATACCCCTCGAAGAAACCAAAGGCATAATCAACATCCCAAAACCACTCCCTAAAATCAGCGCAGACCCCTCTCAAATACACCAATTGCTACAAAACCTAATAGGAAACGCACTAAAATACCACAAAAAAGGCACACCACCAGTAATCACAATCCGCGCCAGCAAAAAAGACACAAACAACACAGAAATAGAAATACAGGACAACGGTATAGGCATCCCAAAAGAATTCCACGAAAAGATATTTGGGATGTTCAAACGCCTCCAGTCCCGGAAAGACTACGAAGGCAATGGAATCGGTCTTGCGGTATGCGAAAAGATAGTAGAGCGCCATAACGGAACAATAGGAGTAAAATCCAGCACAGACAACGGCACCACATTCCACTTCACAATACCGCATACAAAATAACACAAAAAAACAGCAAACAAAAAGTAACAGCAGCCATTCACAAAACAAAACAGGTGATAAACCATGACAGAACTAAAAATGCAGCCGGCAAACATACTGCTGGTAGAAGACGACCTTGGAGACCAGAAACTAGTAAAATTCTCCATAGAATCACAAAGAATCGCAAACAAACTACACATAACAAACAACGCAGAAGAAGCAATGGAGTTCCTGACCAAGAAAGGCAAATACAAAAAAGAAACATCAATGCCGGACATAATACTCCTCGACCTGAACATGCCCGGCATGGGAGGAAAAGAATTCCTGAAAAGAATAAAATCAGACAACAACCTGAAAAACATACCGGTCATCATTCTGACAACATCAGACTCAGAAGAAGACATCATAGACACCTACAACCTGCACGCCAGCGGATACATAAAAAAACCAGTAGACATCGACGAATTCGCAAAAACCATGGAAAAACTCGGGGACTATTGGTTCATGATATGCAAACTGCCGCCAAAACAATAATAATAATAATAACAAAAATACACAGGAGTGATAGAAATGAACAGCACAGAAAACAAAACAACAGAGCCAACCAAAGTCCTCATAGTCGAAAACGACCCAGGAGACGCAAAACTGGTACGCACAATACTCGCCTCATCCACCCATCGCCACGACATAGACACAAAAGAGACGCTCAAAACAGCTATAGAATACCTCAACACCAACGCACACGACATAGTACTCCTCGACATGGGCCTCCCCGACAGCGACGGCGTAGAGACAATCTCAAAATTCAACAAAAACTGCCCGGATACACCGATAATAGTCCTCACCGGCCTTGATGATGAAGAAACAGGAGTATCAGCAATGCACAGCGGCGCACAAGACTACCTTGTAAAAGGACAAATAGACACAAACCTGCTGACCCGCGCCATCCGCTACGCAATCGAGCGCAAGAAAACAGAGCAAAAACTAAAAGAAAAAATAGACGAACTCGAGATGTTCAACAAACTAATGGTCGGAAGAGAACTAAAAATGATAGAGATGAAAAAACATATAATGGAACTCGAAGAGAAACTAAAAAAAAAAACACAAACTAATAAACAGAAACAGACAATAAAATAAAACCTGTGACCAACATGAACACATACGCACTCCTGCCCCTAGCAGCATTCCTCGCAAACATAGCACTCGCAATCTACGTAAACCTCAAATCCCCGAAAGAAAAACTAAACAGGCTCTACACCCTCATCGCAGCATCACTGGCACTTTGGTCACTGGCAGACTACCTCACATTCACATCCGTAAACCCAAACGCAGCCCTCGCATGGAGCCGCCTTGGAACCCCAGGCACAGCATTCGCAGTAGCGTTCCTTCTCCACTTCATACTCGCATTCACAAAAAGCAAATTCCAAAAAAAAACACAACTCATGCTCCTCTACGCACCGCCGCTCATCTTCACACTAATTGGTCTCACAACAAAGCACATATACGAATCAGCAGAATTATGCTACGGGGGATACACCCAGATCTTCGGACCAATGTTCTTTCCATTCGCCCTCTACATCATGACATACTCTGCCATATCCATCCTCCTCTGCTGGAACTTCCTCTCAAAAATAATATCCCAAAAAGAAAAAAAATGGGCAAAAACATTCATCATCGCCATAAGCATACCACTCATAGGCGGAACCATAACCGAAGTACTCGCCATAGCCCTCAACATCGAAATAATCCCACTCTCATCCTCACTGACAACACTCACATCCCTAATCATCGCATACACAATATCAAAACACAAGCTAATGGCAGCCGCACCATCAGGCATCCGAAAGAAATTTACAA
>QMVA01000130.1 GCA_003660865.1 Candidatus Nanohalarchaeota archaeon
TAGAGGAACTGAAATCAATATATAATGTTCACTATGTAAATGATGAAACTGGTATGATAAAGGATATTTCAGTACAATTAAATGAAAAACAGGAGGAACTTGTTGAGAAGTTGGAAATAAATGTAAGATGATGCGAACTGTTGGCTGCGTCTTCATATCAGTTAATGTTTTGTCATCTATAAATGATAAAAATTTTTGACGAAAAATGACTCATTTTTAGGGCTGAAGTGTTAAGAAAGAGAATAAAGTAAAAGAAAAGTATCGTAAAGAAATAACTGATGAAGATGTAGACGAACTTGTAGGTGATTTTTCAAGATTGTATCATTATTTTTTCTTTCCAAATCGCGCTATCTCACAAGAAAAAATAGAATTTTGTTTCAAAGACATAGCTGATTTAATATGGAAAAATGGCGTTGACACTCATGATGCTATTCTTGTTGCTACTGCAAGAAAAATAGGTTGTTCTTTCTTTGTGACTTTTGATATGCCATTGAATAACAATCTCAAATCATTTTCGATGATTGAATCTATCCCTCCTAATATCGCAATATCAAAATTAAATAAGTTGAAGTCCAAAAAATAATCATTGTGCAATTCTTTCAATTTGGATCGCAGCCGACCAGAATCGTAAAATTTAGGAATCCCTGCACCTGTTGTCCAAAATATTAATTATTATACTACAAAAAAACACAATCAAACAATAATTAGCTTAAAACCAGATAGGCCTTACTCAACCTTAATCCTATTCTTCTTAATAAACTCATCCGCAACCTTAACAGCCCGGTCCCCGATAACAAGAATATCACTATCCATCTCCCCTCTGCACTCATTCCACATTTCAACAGAATGCACATATCCTGCCTTCACAATCCCCCGTATGACCTTATTCCGAACACCATAACCGAGCGCATTGCGCATAGACGAAACCAGGCTAAGAAGCTCTGCACTATCAACCTTATCATAGATCTCCTCCCACGCACCCAGCTCAAAATTACCTTCCTTAATCAGCCTGACCGCGCGTTTACCCAATCTGAATGATACTTCATTTCCCATGTCAGTAGTTACATGCAGAAAGCTTCTTAAATCTTTCGGTCTATTCCTAACTCACACGGGACAAAAAATCATGAAACTGCCCCAATTTCCCAAAAATGTCAATATTTTTTGGCTTATACAAGACAAAAAAACCCTGAAACTGCACTCGTTTCCCAAAAATGTCCTGATTTTTTGGCTCACGGCAGACAAAAAAGCTCGAAAACACCCCAAATTAACCCAAATTTTCATGTTTTTTTGATTTAGAGTGACAAAAAACACTAAAACTCAGAAAGCACACAATTAATACTTATGTCTCCCCCCGTAAAACTCCCTGTAAGCAAGCAGCTTATACACAATTTTTGCCGCAGTATACTCACAAAACCGCAAATTCTCAACAGGCGCAAGCTCAACCACATCAAACCCCACAATCCTCCTCCTCTTCGCAACCTCCAAAAGCAGCGCAATCACATCATAATACGAAACCCCGCCCGGCTCAGGCGTCCCCGTAGCAGGCATAAACGAAGGATCAAGCGCATCAACATCAAACGAAACATACACATCATCCCGGAGCGAATCAACCACCTTAGAAATCCAATCTCTACCATCAACCATATCCCTGGCATAAAACACGCAAATCTTCTCATCATCAATAAACTCCCTCTCCTCCTCACACAAACTCCGCACACCCGCAAGGACAACATGCCCGCAAAATTCAAAAGCCCTCCTCATGACACACGCATGATTATACTTAGACCCATCAAACTTATCCCGCAGATCAGCATGCGCATCAATACAAAGCACAGAAAACTCACCCTTCATACCCTTGATACCCCCCAGGCAAACCGTATGCTCACCACCAAGAACCACAGGAAACTTCCCGTCACAAACAGCCTTCTCCACAACCCCCCGAACCTCTTCAATAACCTTCAAAACCCCCTTACTGGAAACCTTCACAGCATCAACAGTATGAATCCCCTTCTCAGAAGGATTGACCCCGCATTCCTCATCATAAAGCTCCATATTCCCCGAAGCCTCGATAATCGCAGCCGCCCCATTCCCCGACCCCTTCCCATAAGTGACCGTACCCTCAAAACCCACAGGAACAACAACCACCTTAGACTCATCATACCCCGAAAAACACCAATCAAGCCAGCAAAAATTATGAGAACCCATCAAAAACACCTAATCAACAACCTTAACATCCAGCTTAGAAAGACTGCAAAAATCACTACTATAATTATAAGCCCCTGCATTGACAAACACAATCTCATCCCCATCCTTTGGATTGTCAAGAAACACCCTGTACCTGAAAATATCCATAGAGCACGGCGTACGTCCTTTCACAGTATACGCATGTCCCCCATCAAGCTCACCCTCAATCAGCAGCTTGACATTCGCAGCAATAGTATCCACCGAAGAATTATACACAGAGCAATTCACAATAACATTATTATCATACACTTTCTTGATTCGCGCAAGCAACCTGACCGCAGGCCCCGCCACAAACCGCCCCGGCTCCATCATAAGCTTCACACCATACCCTGAAAGCCACTTGCGGACCACCTTGATCTTCTCAAAAATTCCCTCGATATTCAGATCAGTATAATTCCTATACCTCACAGGCAAACCTCCCCCGATATCCAGAATATCAATCATCTCAAACGTCTTAGCATCCAGCGCATCCGAAAGCTCATCCACAATCGACCACTCACACACATTCTGCGTCTTCCTGTGAAAATGAACCCCAAGAACCCCGATATTCTTATTCCCCCGAAGCTCAGCGATCCGATTATTGACTTCACGTGAATACATCCCAAACACAAAATACTTACCTGTATGAACAGTATTCTCCTTAAGCCTCATGCGCAGCATAAGATTAACCTTAACCTTTTTCTCACCGATATAATCAACCAAAACCTTCAGATCCTCCACATTATCAACAACAAACGACAGCACCCCATCACACAACAGCCCCTCAATCTCCCGAACATCCCACGCCTGCGCAAAAAACCACACCCGGCTCTTATCCTTGACCATCTCAAGAGCCTCAACCGAATGGACGCAAAAACTGCAATCCGTAGACTCCTCAAGAACCTTGCCCACATCAGGATTAGTCTTGAAACTATAAGACACATAATCACAAAGCCCCTTTACAATATTGTACTGCTCAACTGCCTTCGACTTACTAAGAACAAACACACCATTATCTAGCATTTTTTGCCACCCTTAACCGCCACAAACCCATCCGCATCAAGAATCTCAAGCGCATGCACCATCGCAATCGGAAACGTAATAGACACATCCCCGACAACCGTAGCTGCATCAGAATCATCCTTGATCTTCCCCCAGCTCTTCGCCTCCTGCGTAGTAGCCCCGCTCATACTCCCCGACGTATGTTGCGCAGTCGTCATATACACAGCATACTCTGCCCCCCCGTTAAGAAGGCACGCAAGTATCGCATGATGCTTGGAAATACTCCCCCCCAGACAAATCAGCCCCTTCACATCATCATGACTCGTACAAAACAAAATATTCGAAAAATCCTTTACAACATCAACAACAAAATCCCGGTTATCCTGCTGGAACATAAACAGGTGGAACCCCAAAGCCCCGTCAGTGACCGCCGGGCAGAACACAGGCACCTTCTTCCTGGCCGCCTGGAAAAGAATAGAATTCTCATCATCAAGCTCAAGCCCGATTTCCGAAAACATCTCAGAAACAGTCCACCTCTTTTTCTTTTTGTAGAGTTTCTTAAGCATAGGTCCCACAATATCCTCGAACCGCTCATAAGACTCATTCCTCACAAACAGGTTCCCCACCCTGTTAATCCCCTCCTCATGCAGCGCAACATCATCAGCCCCGAACTTCCCGATAATGAACTTCTCACCCTTCGCCTTCATGATATCCTCCTCAATACCGCCAACAGTAGTAACAATAACATCAACCATCCCAATCTCAATGAGTTGCGCAAAAAACCCACGAAGTCCGGAAGTCACCATATTAGAAGTAAACGTAAAAAAAATCTTAGCCCCTGCCTTCTTCATCTTAACAATAGTCTGGACCGCCCTCTCAAGCTCAACACTCTGGAATCCCACTTTGCTGAGCCCATCGGCAAGTTCAGAGGCGCTCATACCCATTTTCCACCTAAAATCGCGCACATATCCCACATAAATCACATACTGCCATATCTACACACCTAAATAACAGAATTATTTATTAAATCTTTGTAGTCAGTTGAATCTATCTTACATCTGAAAAATATCCAGGGATACCCACACGATTTTGCAAAAAAACTCATTTAAAGTTTTGTACTCATGAAATAATTATGGCCTCCACAAAACAACAGTTTAAAATTGAACCCTACGAAGAAGTTTTAAGAGGATTCGAGAGTAACGGTGTCTTCAGAAATAACCCTGCAATGTTTACTGACAGGAATATATATTATTTGGATGGAATATTGCAGAGAAAACAACACAAGATACCTTACAAAGACATCAATGCAGCCGTTTTATTTAAAAAATGTTACGGGTATTACGATCGGTATAGCGATGATAAAATGGAAAAAATAACACTTAGATTATCTGATAAATCTGGAGAACAATTCGATTTTTCATGGGAGGCATCTTCATCGGGGTACAATAATTGTTTTGATACTGACGACATAAAATATATTAATAATATTAAATCTACTGTCATTGACGCAGTTGTAAGAACAAAAAGAGATTCAATAGCCGAAGAGTTGCCGATTGATAAAAGTGAACCATGTATTGAAGATATAATCCCAAGTCTTAAAGAGGTTGTAGAAGAAGTCGTAGAACAAAAAGGATACATTGATGATGGTGAATTTTGCAGATCGTTTTTAATTTTGTAGGTAATCCTACAAGAATGTGATTTAATTTTGACATCAATGCATTCTCATTATCTCAAAAAGAATACAATTTGCTTAAAATGCATCTTTTATTGGCGTCGACATCAGA